>CAUZBA010000384.1:0-3652 GCA_963577635.1 Phycisphaerae bacterium | reverse complement strand
ACGCCCTCGATCTTTTTCAGTCCCGGCAGGTGTCTGGTGCGGCAGATCCCTCCGGCTCCGATGAATCCAACGCGAACGGCGTCGCTCGATGCGGCCATGTGGTTCTCGCTTTCGTCTAAAGGGAGGCTCACGCTCCAGGTAACGAACGAATACTATGAAAAACACGAAGCGATGTCCACGTTGCGGCTCGGGAGGAACATCGACCGACGCTGTTCACTTGGCCGCCCGGGCCATCCGATGGGTTCGGTGCGTTCGCCTGCCACTCGCTCGATCTGAATCACAGTGCGTGGTATGGCATAATCACGCACGCTGAACAACAGGAGCCCTACTCATGCCCACGCGGATGAATCCCAGCACCGATCGGATGCGACGCCACTGGCGGGTGCTCTGCGACGAGATAGGCAACCGGCTTTGCGGCACGACTGGCGAGCAGCGGGCCGCGGACTACATCGAGCAGCGCATGCGCAGCTACGGGCTGGACGCCGTCCACCAGCACCGATTCGATTTCCCCAACAGCACCTGCCGGAAGCACGAGTTGAAGGTGCGCAGCGGTGGCCGCTGGCGGCGCGTCGCGAACACCGGGCCGTTCGCCTACTCGAACTCCACGCCGGCGGACGGCGTCAGCGGCCCGCTGGCCTACCTGCAGGACGGCAGCGAAGTCAACTTCAAGCAGAACCTGCGCGGCAAGATCGGGCTCCTGGTCGGATCGCTTTCGCTCTTTGACGAAAAACTCAAGGCGCGGTTGCGCCGTGCGAAGGTGAAGGCATTGCTGACAGTGGACGCACGGGTTCCCTACCGCTGGCCCCTTGCCGCGGGTGCGGCGCCGCAGTGGATCGAGAACTTTCAGATTCCCACGATCTGCGTTCCGTTTCTGGAGGCGGTGGATCTGATCCGGCAGATGCCGCTGGAGGCCCGGGTCACGGTCAACGCCCGTGTCATGCCGGGCCGGAGCCAGAACGTCGTCGGCGAGATCACCGGCTCAAAGCATCCCGACCAGGTCGTCATCGTCAGCGGCCACCATGACTGCGTCTGGGGGAACACCGGGGCCGACGACAACGGCAGCGGCGTCGTGTTCACGCTGGAACTGGCAAAGCTCCTGGCGGGGACGTGCCCGCGGCGGACGCTGCGCTTCATCAGCTACGGCGTCGAGGAGCGCCTCAGCGTGGGCTCCTATCTCTACGCACAATCGCTCTCGGCTTCGCAGCGCAAGCAGATCGTGTTCGCACTGAACGCCGACGGGATCGGCGACCACATGGGCCCCGACGAACTCCGGGTGACCGGAACCCCGGGCCTCGAGAAGCTGGCCGGCGAACACTGGCGCCGCTGTGGCCATCCGGCGAACGTCCTTCGCGAGGTGACGCCGTTCAGCGACCAATTCCCGATCAACGTCTGCGGCGCCCCGTCGATCTTCCTGGGGCGGGCGGGCATGATGTGGAAGCTGCACAGCACCCACGACAACTTCGAGCACGTGGACCTCGACGTCATGCGGCGCACGATCACAACCTCGGCGAAGTTCCTGCAGCGCATCGCCAATGCCCCGCGCCTGCCGTTCCCCCGGAGCCTTGCGCCGGACATCGCCCGCGAGGTGCGCTCGATCGCGAAATACTATTTTCACCATCCATGGTCGCCGGACACGTTTCCGTATGATCGGTTTCATTGACACCGCGGGCGGCGGGGGTGTCGATCGGCGTGGATTTTTCAGATGTCACTGCCCCGCACGGTGCGGAGAACTGAGGCGAATGTGAAATCCTACATCCGAATATCGAAATTCGAAACAATACCAAAATCTAAAAGTCAAATGACCAACACCAATGGCCAATGCACAGGGCGTTTTGAATTGCGGGCATTTGGTCATTTGAGATTGTTTCGGATTTCGATATTCGGATTTCGGAATTCGATCTTCAGTTTGCGCCCACGCCGCATCAGGACATTGAGAGCAACAGATTGAAGCAGCCCACCAGACAATTCAACGTCGGGCACGTGCCGGTGATGATCTTCGAGAAGAAGCGTGACATGGGCGCCGCCGCGGCCCGGGAGGCCGCGCAGCGTATCGAGCACGGTATTGACCGGCGCGGCCGGGCCCGGATCATCATCGGCACCGGCAACTCACAGGACGAGGTGATCGACGAACTGACGCGGTGCCCGATCGACTTTTCGGCCGTCGAAGCGTTCCACATGGACGAATACGTCGGCATGTCCGATTCCCACCCGGCCAGCTTCCACCGATGGTTGCGTATGAGATTCGCAGACGTCGTGCATCCGATGCAGACGCACTACATGAACGGCGATGCCGACGACCTCGATCAGGAGTGTCTTCGCTACGGAAAATTGCTCAACTCGGCGCCGATCGACGTGTGCTTCATCGGCTTCGGCGAGAACGGACACATTGCCTTCAACGACCCGCACGTTGCGGAATTCAATGATCGAAAAAAAGTCAAGCGGGTTGCCATGGACGAACGCTGCCGGCAACAGCAGGTGGGCGAAGGGCACTTTCCGAGCCTGGAGGCCGCGCCGCGCGAGGCCATCACGCTGACCTGCCCGGCCCTCATGAGCGCCGAGCACCTGATCTGCTGCGTGCCCGACCGGCGCAAGGCCGAGGCGGTCCGCAATGCGATCGAAGGCCCTTTGACGACCGACTGCCCGGCATCGATCGTCTTGAGGCACGCGAGCGCGTCGGTCTATCTGGACGTGAATTCGGCGTCGCTACTGAGCGAGGATTGAGTTGAACGCATGAGTCCGAGAGGTGTCGTGTGAATCCGCGGTCCTGGAAAACCACGAATGAACACGAATGCGCACGAATGCAGAGGGAAAGCAAACGGCCAGGGGAAGTGGCTTGTGTTGGTCCGCTTTTCCCCGCACCCTGCCTGCTTGCAGTCGATCCGAATAGAAGATTGATTCCGGATCGATTGTGGCGACGCTTGAGCCCATGGCGACTTCAAGGGCAACGAAGGTGTTGTAGTGGGCATCACCTGATTGCCTGGTGCGATACCCGTGTGCCCGGATGGGGATGCTTGCGAGCGTTCGGGCGGCGTCGTAGACCATGCTGAATTTGCCGTCGGCTGAGAGGTTCGCATGCGATGCGTCGTTGAGATTTCGTTGGGCCAGGGCGCGCAGCAGCTCAAGTTCCTGTTTGCTTGTGGCCTCGCGTGCGACGCGTCTTTGCTGTTCGAGCTCGTTCCAGGTCATGCTTACTGCCTACAACGAAGAGCTTTTCCTTGTCGAGCACGGCTCCAAGGAAATGGTTGTCAGCAGCAAGATTTTTAACGAATTATGGCTGTTTGTACAAGCTTAGGTTGATGGGCCGGCCAAGCCGCTCGTCGGTTTCACGAAGCGGCGAAGCGAGCTCAAAGCGGGTGGCTGCGCCCATGACCATCAGGTCGATGTCGCTTGAGGCCAGTTCTTCGGCACGGGCGATGGAGCCGTATATGAAGGCGACGTCGATGCGGTCTGTAAGCGATTCGAGCGCTTCAGCGACAACGTCGACGAGGCCGACGGTCTTCACGACGATGCCCTGGAGTTCGGCTAGAAACGGGCATTCGGGGTCAGGTTGGACGTACACTCGGTTTCCGTCTTCTCGTCGCTTGAGGATGCCGCTTTTGACCAGCGCCGCCAAAGGATCTTGGAGGCTCGACGGGGTGCGTTTGAGGTGCCG
>CAUZBA010000383.1:0-3664 GCA_963577635.1 Phycisphaerae bacterium | reverse complement strand
CGCGAACGGACCTCGGATCGACGAAGCGATTGACCTTTCCCGCCTGAGCAACGCGCAGATCGTCGAGGTGATCCGGCAGGCGCGATCAGTGGGGCTTGATGTGTCGGGCTTTCAGGTGCACCACGGCTACCAGGTGGCCGACCCCGACGTATTGGACGATCAGGTCCGGCATACCAGGCGCATGCTCGATGTGGCGGAGGCGGAGGGGGTCGGCCTCGTGCACGTCGTGACGGGCATGAAGCCGCCCCATCCGTCCATGCCTGCCAGCCCGCGGTTGCCGGCCCCGGCAGCATCAACCGGCCCTGTGATGTCCGACCAGATCTACTGGCAGGCGATGCGCGACGTGTTCGTCAATCTACTGGATTACGCCGGGCGGCGGCGGGTAAAATTGGGCATCGAGCAGGTGTTCATCTACTCGGTGTGCAATCGTCAGACCCTGCGCGGTTTCTTCCAGCTCATCGACCGCGACGATCTGGTTTGGAATTGCGATCCGGGACATTTCGTGTACCACGAAGAGTCGTTTCGGGACGCCATCGGTGAGTTTGGATGTCGGATTGCCAATGCGCACATCAAGGACTCGCGCATCTTTGACGACCCGCACGGTGAAGCGGCGGGCACCGTCGATGAAATGCCCGGCAAGCGGCGGTTCGAGTTCGTGGCGCCGGGGACGGGTTCGGTGAACCAGCTTGATTTCGTCAATGCGTTGCACGAAGTGGGTTTTGACGGGACTCTCGTGGTCGAGTTGCCGTCGAACCTGCCGAATCGTCGCCAGGTGGCCTGCGACATGGCCCCGTTCGTGCGCCGACTCATCGAGCAGGTGCAAGGCTCATGAAGAGGCTCGAGATCGGCGTGGTGGGCGCCGGCTGGATCGTCGACAAGCATCTGCGCGCGATCGGCGAGTTGGGCGACCGGGCCCGCGTGGTGGCCATATGTGATCCGGACAACCACCGGGCCACAGCGATGGCCGAGGCTTTCAATGTGCCGCACATCCTTGGCAATTACGACGATCTGGTTCTGATGGATCAAATCAATACGGTGCTCGTGGCGATCCCGACAATGTTGCACGCCGACGCCGCGGTCGCGGCGGCGCGAGCGGACAAGCACGTCGTGTGCGAGAAGCCCATGGCGGCGACGGTCGCCGACTGCCGGCGGATGATCGATGCTGCACGCCGGCACGAGGTCTGTCTGATCCCCGGCCACAACCGGTTGTTCTTTCCGCCGATCGTCAAGGCCAGGCAGATCATCGAAGCCGGTGCACTCGGGCAACCGCGACTGTTTCGTGGAAGCTTCCTGACGCCTTACCACCCCGCCCTGGCGACAGGTGATCAGGGGCAAAGCTGGCGGGTCGATCCGTCTTTCAGTGGCGGTGGAATCCTGATGGAGGCGGGCGTGCACGTGATCTACACCGCTCAGGATCTGCTCGGACCCGTCTGCAGCGTGCAGGCGCAGATGCAACGGATCACGGCGACGGACACCGAGGACAGCGTGATCGTCCAGCTCGAGTTCGAATCGAAGGCCCTCGGGTCGATCGTGCTTCAAAATGACAGTGGATACCCCGACGACGGCTTTCAGGTGCTCGGCACCGAAGGCATGGTGCAGGTCAACGGTGTGGAGCTGCAGGCGATGCGAGGCCCGCCTCTTGCGATCTACGGGAAGCGGGATGCAAGCTGGCAGCTGCCGGACGCGGCGTGGTCGTGGGACGAGTCGTTCACGGGCATGTGGGCCCACGTCGCCGACGTCATCATGGACGGACGGCGACCGCTGCCGGCGGGAGTCGACGGGCTGCGCGTCATCGAGGTCATCGAGGCCGTCTATCACGCCGCCAGGACCGGTCAGAGAACGCAGGTGACACGTTCCTGACCGTGCAGGCTCTGATGTGATCGAGATCGTTGCGCAGGACGGTCACGTGGCCGAGTTCGCAACGGATGCAAGCATGGACGTCATCCATCGGTCTCCAGGTTGACGCGTTCCGCCTCCTTCGTGGCGATCTGGATGATGCGAACCAGTTGATCGACCACCGCTAAAACCTCTCCGCCCAGCTTCCGCGAAGCGTCCCGCCTGGAAACCAAGGAAGCTTTGGACAGGGACACGGTCGGCGCGGTCAACCGCAGGTTGAGCCGTTCGAGCAGCACCTTCTGATGCACCGCGACGATGACCGTCATCGCCAGATCATCGGGCTTTGTCGGATCGTCGCCCACCACGAGCAGCAGGCTCAGCCGAGGCAGGTCGGGGTCTTCGTCCACTTTGATCCCGGACGCAACGAGATGACTCTGAAGCAACGCGCGCACACGCTTTTTCTTGATCCCCAGTTCCTGCAACAACGTCGGAATCTCAGCCACCTGGATCTGAATGCGCTCGATGCCGCTCATCGTCATCGCTTCATCGCTGACGTCATACCGCTTTGCCTGCCCGGGGCGAATAGGCCCCGCGGCGGCCCACCACGAAAGACAGAAGGCGGTCGTCAAAACGGCCAGAATGCCATGGAATCGTTTCATCGGGGGCTCCCGTGGGACTTACCACCAAGGCACGCGCCACCACTCGGCCCCGGCCGGTGCCGACCGTTGCCACTTGGGTGACGGTACGAATCCCGTCAGGTCGTAAAAGCTGCCCGTACCCCAGGGGTAGCTGTAGAACGCCTGCTGCGTGCCCTCGCTCGCGATCACCGGCGTCATGTCGACCATCGAAACATGCCCATCCACGAACAGGGTGTTGTCCTGTCCCGTGGTTTGGGTGATGTCGTCCCAGTAGGCTGCGGCAGGCGTGCCGTTCGTAAAATGGCGGCCTCCGTTGTTGCGTGCCTCGCAGCAGCCGTTGTACCGCGAATAGTGCACGTTGGGGCTCCAGTTCATGCCCCGCAACGGGTCGGGCTGAAATCGAACGTTGGGGTTGGCCAGGTCCTCCATGTCCTCGTTCACGAAAACGAGCTGCGAGGGGCTTCGGACCTGGTCGATCCTCGTATGAGTCGGGACGAGCCAGTCGGCCCAGACCATCCAGTGCACGCCGTTGGCACGGTACCCCATGAAGTTCCCGGGGGCGATACGGGACGGGCACTTGAAGACGTCTTCGTTCTGAACGTAGTTGTTCAGATTGGCGGACCATTTCTCGACCGCCGGGAAATGCGCATTGTCCTTGCCCGGTGGGAACTCCGCCTCGCTGTCATCGGTGTAGAGGAACAGGGCGATGCCCATCTGACGCTCCTGGGCCGCACACTTCACGGCAATGACCTGCTCGCGAGCCTGGCCGAGTGCGGGCAACAGGAGGGAAATCAGCAGGGCAATGATGGAGATGACCACCAGGAGTTCGATGAGCGTGAACGCCTTGCGTCGGGCGCTGGTCATGAGCAAGATCCTGCGTGCGGCATCGACGGGTACACACACATTATATCTCGCCCGTGAAGGCCCGCCATGGAACGTTTACACTGGCGGAGCAATCGGGCTCGGGCACGAAAAGATAGATGGGTCGTCGCCCTCTGCAGGGGGCTTCCTGAAGCCACCCGCCGCGGCGGGTGGCGACTCACGCACCGTGCCCACGTCATGATCGAGTATCTGTACAACGACGACGGCCACGGCCTGGCGGGCATGATGACCAGTTCGCAGGTGATCGACGATCGTGTCGATCGTGTCGATCGTGTCGATCGTGTCGTTGCCCTGGGTGTCACCACGTT
>CAUZBA010000382.1:0-3682 GCA_963577635.1 Phycisphaerae bacterium | reverse complement strand
CGTGGGGTTGTGGGCCCGGATGGCCAGCGCGGCATAGGCGCTGAAGTCCGTCCTTCCCATGTTGCTGAAGGTGATCGCCGTCGAGCCGGCGCCGGCGTCGGCGGCGCTTTGTAGTTCGATCCGGGCGGTGAACGTCTCGCCGTTGACCTTGGTTTCCTCTCTTTCGATGGTCGCCTGGACCTTCCTCTTGCCGCGCAGGTGTACGTCGCAGGGGTCGACCTGAACCTTCGATCCGTCGGACCAGTCATGAAGGACTTCGAGCGCCTTGGGTGTTTTCAATTCCAGAAGCCCGCGGTCAAAGAAGTACGGCGACTTGTCTCCGATCGGAAGGCGCCATCGCGACGCTTCAACGTGCGTCACGGCTTTGCCGTCGTGGTAGGAGTAACACGAGACCATCGTCCCGTCGTCGAGCTCGACCGTACTTCCGAAGCCGCCGCCGCTCCACATGCCCGGCGGGGTCTTGCTGTCGATGACGATCTGATCGTGATCGAAGTCCCAGGTCTCGCCGTCGTCGTGGCTGATCACGGCGCGCAGTCCCAAGGCCGGGTCGAGCGAGCGCTGCGTGTAGGTAACCAACATGCGCCCGTCGCGCAGGCGCATGGCCCGGGGGTAGAGCTTGCCGTAGTCGCCGAAGTCGCGCAGGTTCGTCCAGGTCATCCCCTCGTCGGTCGATTCGCACACCATCGTGCGGTCGACGTTGTCGTGGCCGCGGGGGACGGACCGCCCGTCGTTCATCGGGTGCATCGGGCTCGGCGGGCCGACGCGAATCCAGTGCAGCAGTTTTCCGCTGCGGGTCGCGAAGGTGTAATCCTCGCAGAAGAACCCGTCGTAGTTGTCGTAGGGCTTGCCGCGGTAGTCGGGGATCGTGACCCGCGTGCTTCGCTGCCACGTGACGCCCTTGTCGGTCGATCGCCACATGAAGGCGACCTTCGTGTTGTAGACACAGACGCCGAGCAGGTGGGTTCCGTCAGCCAATTCCAGCACGTTGCGCGAGCTGGCTGCCCAATGTGTCGGGTCGCTGCGGTCGACGTCGCCCCATTCCTCTTCGGTCAGCTCGATGGCCATGGTCGACCAGGTGCGGCCGCCGTCGATCGACCGGTACAACCGCCCGTGTGTCGTACCGGTGTCGTTGTTCACCGAGTTGTCGGAGAGGGCCGTCGTGGCGTAGAGCGTCCCGTCCGACGTCGATGACAGGCAGCACTCGGAGCCGACCACCACGGGGCTGACTTCGCGCTTTGACCAGGTGTGTCCGCCATCGGACGACCGCCAGAACGCGGCGTGGATATCCGGGCGGCCGTCCGGGTACTTGCGGTGGTCGGCCGACATGACCAGCTCACCGCTGGGTAGACCCGAGAGGCTCGGCTTGTAGTCCCCGGGGTTACCCACCTCGATGCGCCGTGCCGGCAGGTACCAGAGCGGAATCGTCCGCGGGCTCAATACCAGAACCGGAGGCGATTGGGGATCGGTCATCATGGCGGTCGGCTCCTCACGACATGTCTGGAAACGAAGCTCTGGAAACGAAGCGCTGCAACAGCGCCGACAGTATAGAGCGTCTTCTATCCACTCGTGGCGTCCTGAGCTGGCTGCAACTGCGCCTGGCTTTGTTCCGCCAGTACTGGCGGACATCGACGACCCGCAGCGGGGTCGCGTGTCCGCCCTTGCGGATCCGCCGCGGCGGACTTCGGGGCACCCCCATTCGCGATGTATTGCGAATGGCGACCCCTTCGCCCTCCTCGCCAGATTTGTTTCGCCGACACTCAAAACGCTACGAGTGGATGGAAACCGCTCTTGTCGCGAACGGTTGTAGGGCGTCAATGCGGTCTCTACAGTGAACAATGCATTGCGAGCATTGACCACTGCGGTCCGATTCAAGGAGCACAACCCATGGGCCTTCTGGAGAACAAAGTCGCACTGATCACCGGTTCTTCCCAGGGAATCGGCGCGGGGATCGCCGCGGTCATGGCGCGCGAGGGTGCCGACATTGTCGTGAATTACAGGACCAGCGCCGATGGCGCCGAGGACACGGCGCAGAAGGTGCGCGACGCCGGTCGCCGGGCCCAGATCGTGCAGGCGGATGTCAGCGTCGAAACGGACGTCGACAGGCTTTTCGAGTTCGTCGTGGAGCGCATGAAGCGCATCGACATCCTGGTCAACAACGCGGGGCTCACGTCGCGTATGAACTTTCTGAACAGCGACACATCGTTTTTCGACAGGATGATCGGCACCGACCTGAAGGGCGTTTATCTGTGCGCACATCGTGCGGCGCCGCTGATGGTGAAGCAGAAGTGGGGGCGCATCATCAACATCGCCTCAGTGCACGATCAGGGAACCTCGCACGACATGGCCATCTACGCGGCCGCCAAGGGCGGCGTCAAGAGCCTGACGCAGGGCATGGCGATCGAACTAGGCGAGCACGGCATCACCGTGAATGCAATCTCGCCCGGCTGGGTGCCCGTGCCCAACGAAGGGCCCTATGAGAAACCTCTCTACGACGCGTTCTGCAACCGACTGCCAATACCGCGCCCGGGCAAGACCGAGGAGATCGGCGAGGTGGCCGCGTTCCTCGCATCCGACCGCGCCGCGTGGCTGACCGGCCAGGTCATCTATGTCGATGGTGGCCAGACGGCCACGCTGAACATGCCGTCGCGCGTGCGAGATAAGGCGATTTACGGGTTGGAGTAGGGCATTGGTGCGATTATTCTCTGCGTCCTGCTAAACTGTGAACTACAAGTGGGGCACCATAGATGAATTGGTTCAAGCGCCGATCGAATCCCGGCAAAGACGCCAGGCCGCCCATCCAGGTCGTGTTCTACACTTATCCCAAGCTGCTTTTCGCCTGGCGCTGATCGTTCTCGGATATGTCCTGTACCCGATCGATGCCTGGGGATGGGTGATCCCAGCGTGCTAGCGTGGATCTGGATCATTCTCCTGATCGCGACCGTGGCTACGATGGGCATCGACCTGCCGCGGAATGCGGCCGCCTTCTGGCTGGTCGTGATCATCGCGATTCTATTCATCGGCTTCTGGCTTCGGGACGTGAAACAGTTCAACCTGTTCGGAAACATCTACAACTTCTTTGTGAATCTGAAGCCCGTCTATTCCGCTGGTGTCGGGCTGTCCGTGAGCATCCTTCTGACGTTACCGTACATGGTCATGTGGGTCTGGAGTCGACTCAATGACAAATGGCGATTCACGCACAACGAGTTTGAGCACCGGGCCTTTGGCAAAGTGGATTGGGCGGCGGCTCGTGGGGCCAAAACGGTTCGGACCAGTTACCCGGACATCCTGGAGGCGGTCTTCTGCCTCGCCGGCGATCTGGTCATCTGCGACGTCAGAGCCCGAAGCGTGATTCATAGAATCCCGAACGTGCCGTTTCTGCCGTTGAAGAAGCGGCGGATCGATCGTCTTCTCGAGACGACGAGAGTCACCTCAGCCGCGACGGCGGAGGACGACGAGGAAGCGCCCCCTGAAGCTGCGGCCGATGCTGCCGCCACGGACGACGACGAACCGGGAACCGTGTGATGACTGAGCGTGACCGACAGCCGACGGATCGAAGAGTCGAAGCGCGGGCAGTCGGTCCCGAGACGGCGATCGAGTTGGGGTTCAACCTCTACGTCACGCAGACCCACACAGACACGGTCCTGGGTCAAACCGCCGCCGAGGCGGTCCGGGATTTCAGCGT
>CAUZBA010000381.1:0-3702 GCA_963577635.1 Phycisphaerae bacterium | reverse complement strand
GCACAGGGCCCGTGCCGTTCGTCGGGCTTTCGGCGCAGCGACGGCCGCGCGTTTATCGGCGCCACTGCGCATCGATCGATGGTTGACACCGATCTGGATGACGATGCACTGGATGATTCTCCTCAGCGCCACATTGGGGCGCACTGTCATCTGGCGGGGGGTTTGGTATCAATTGGATGGCAGAGACCGTGTTGTGAGAATGGGTCAAGAACAGAGCGACGGAGCGACGGAGTGACGGAGCGACAAAGGGGTGGCGTGATCGAGCACCTCGGGCGTATGCGTGCCGCGAATGTCAATTGGTTCGACACCTGCGCCTTGCCCGAAACGCAGTGACAAAAATAGAAGTCGCCAAAAATGTTCGATGGTCAGTGCTGCGACCGCGACGAATTGCATTAACTCCCGATCCCTCACTGATCGCCTGAAGCAACCCTTCGTCGCTCCGTCGCTCCGTTGCTTTCCCGAAATCAATTCATCGGTGAATCAAACGGATCGCCATAGTGAAACTGATTCGTCAGATCGCTTTCCCCCAGGAGCGTGAAGTTCTTGCGCGACAGGATCTGGCCGGCGAGCATCTGGTCGTCGGTGTGCAGAGCGATCGTCGGGGCGCCGTGGGGACGGACCATCAACGGGTATGCGTAGTGAATGTTGACCTCGGCCGACAGCAGCGTCTTGCACAGATTGGTGAGCGTTCGGCCGTGGTCGGGATCGAGCTCAACGATGAGAATCTCGGCCTCGCTGAAGGGCAGCTTCTGATCGTGGAGCAGCTTGCGGGCCAGGGCTTCGCGTGATGTCACTAGCCTGACGACGGCGTGGTCCGCCGCATCCATCACGCTCAACGCCACCAGTCGCAGGTCCTCACCGTCAAACACTTCGACCAGTTCCAGCAGCTTTCCGACCTTGTTGTCAAGAAAGACGCTGAACTGCATGTTCAGCGGGACCTGATACCCCTGCTGCGTCTCACCATGAACCGAAGGAGATGCCATAGCCTCTGCCTGTATGTTAGCCCACCACGTCACGCACGGGGGCGCGAAACCTGACAGAACTCCGCGACGACGGATTCCAGCCCGGTGGGAAAGTCAACGACCGGTTCGTAGCCCAGAACGGATCGGGCCCGATCCAGGTCGGCCAGCGAGTGCTTCACGTCGCCGGCGCGCAGCGCCTCGTGTCGCGGCGTCAGGTGTGATCGACCGGTCTGGTCGATCATGCGCCGGGCCAGCTCGTCGATCGTGATGCGCTGGCCACAGGCGACGTTGACCACCATGCCGCCAAGCGGTTCGCCGCGCCGCGCGGCCAGGAGGTTGGCATGCACGGCGTTGGCCACATGAGTGAAATCTCGTGATTGCTGGCCGTCGCCGTAGATCGTCGGCGCCCGATCGACCAGGATCGCTTTGGCGAATGCCGCAATCACCGCCGCGTAGGCGCTGTTCGCGTTCTGGCGGGCTCCGAAGATGTTGAAGTAGCGCAGCGACACGGTGTCGATGCCGTAACTTGCGCTGTAGGCGGCCAGCAGGCCTTCGCCGGCCAACTTGCTTGCGGCATACGGGCTCATCGGCGCCGGCGGCATCGATTCAATTTTCGGAAGCGTCGGCGAATCGCCGTAAGCGCTGGAGCTGGCCGCGTACGCAACTCGCTCGACTCGTGCGGCGCGTGCCGCCTCGAGTACCTCGAGCGTTCCGATCACGTTCACCTGCGTATATCGCCGCGGCTGCTCGATGCTGGCCGGCACCGACCCCAGCGCCGCCTGGTGGAAGACGTACCGGCAACCGTCGGTGCAGCGCGACAGCACGTCGGCGTCGAGGATCGATCCCTCAACGAATTTCAACCGATCCCTGCACTCTGCGCCAAATGGCTGCAGGTTGTTCGTGTCACCGCCGGACAGGTCATCCATGGCCACGACTCGGGCCCCAAGAGCCAGCAGCGCCTCGCACAGGTGCGAGCCGATAAAACCCGCCCCCCCCGTGACAAGAACGTTGACGTTCTCGAAGTGGCTTCCGTGAAGTTCACGCCAGTCAAGTTTCATGCGAATCCCCGGAACTCCAACAACGGTGTTGCGGCGTTGCGCGTTCGATGATCAGTACCTTACCATTCCCGGATCGATGTCGATTGCCCACAAGTCAATGCCACCCGCCATCGAATGCACATCGCCGAACCCGGCTTGTCGCAGCAACTGTGTCATCTGCATCGAACGGCCGCCGTGGTGGCAGTGGATGACGATCTTCCCGTTCTGCCACGCGGACAGTTTCGACATTTCGGCGGCGACGGATTGAAGGGGAACCAGTTCGGCACCGTCGATGTGGACGGTCCCGTGCTCCGGCGCGGTGCGGCAGTCGATCAGAACCAGCGGGTCGCTCCCATCGCGCATGTCGCGGACCTGCCGCGGCGTCACCTCCCACTGCTCGTTGAATTGGTACCCGTCGGGAAGGCCTCTGTCATCGAGTTGTGGGTTTCCGAATGCGTCCTGATTCATTCCGAACCGTCCTTCGATGAGGCGTCCGCGGTCTGCGGGGCGTCCTCGGATGTCTCCGCCTGATCCGCCAACGTGTCCGACGGGGGCGCCGGCAACACGCGAATGTGCGTGTACTGGTCGAGAATGAATAACATCTGCTCGCCGTCGTCTTTGCGAACGAGCAGCCGATCGAGCCACAGGCGGTCGTTCCTGCTGCCCGCGAACCAGGCTCCGGTCATCTGTTGATCGACCCGGACGACCGTTCCCTCCATTCGCGTCGTCCAGACCTTGTCGTGCTGAGGGATCTGCTGGGTGATGATAATTCGCTGACCGGTCTCGAGATTTTCTGTGGAGGCAGGCATGATCGGTCAACTGGATTCAAGCGCACGGCCAGAGGTCATGAAGTGCATGTCACCATATCGGAATCGGCGGGCAGGTCAAAGAGGTTGGTTGGGCGCGCGTTGCCCCGGTTTCGCGATTGCCGCGTGCAATGCCGATGCGGTAGAGTGCGACGGAATCGATGTCTGATCAGAACACAGACCGACGTGACGTGATGCTCGACGAAGCGAGCGCACCGGCGGACCCGCTGGTCCTGTTTCGGTGCTGGTTCGACGAGGCGCAGGCCACCGACATGGGGCCCGGGTTCGACCCGACGGCGATGACCCTGGCGACGGCCGACGCCCACGGCGCGCCCTCGGCCCGGATGGTCCTCCTGAAGTATTTCGACGACCAGGGCTTCGTGTTCTACACGCACTACGAAAGCCGCAAGAGCCGCAATCTGGATTCCAATCCGCGTGCGGCGCTGGTGTTTTACTGGCCGGGCTTCAAACGGCAGGTCCGCGTGGTCGGAACGGTCTCGAAGGTCGGCCGTGACCAGTCGCAGCGCTATTTTCGCAGCCGCGAGCGCGGCAGCCAGCTCAGCGCCGCGGTCTCCCCGCAGAGCCAGGTCATCGACAGCCGCGCCGAACTGGATGAACTGAGGCGGCGGCTCGAAGCCCAGAGCCGCAGCGGGCCGATCGACTGCCCGACCGAATGGGGTGGGTACCGCGTCGCACCGCAGGAGATGGAGTTCTGGCTCAGCCGCCCCGACCGCCTGCACGATCGCCTGCGCTACACGAAGCGGGATGACGGTGGGTGGCTGATCGAACGGTTGGCACCGTGAATCGGCCCGCGAATTCACTCCAAGCGTGCGCCCGTACTCGTACTCAGCAAAGCGGTACTCGTACTCGAAACCGACGCAATTAGAGCGTTTCCCA
>CAUZBA010000380.1:0-3719 GCA_963577635.1 Phycisphaerae bacterium | reverse complement strand
CGGTTCCGGCGCGGTGTGCACCTCGCCTGAACCGAGGGAAAGGGGATGCGTCTCGGGGAAGACGCTCTTTCCAAGCAGCGTCGTGACAACTGGAATCGATGCCAGCTCCGCCACGGCGCGCAGCTCGTCCCACGCCTCGGCGTAGAGGACACCCTGGCCGGCCAGAATGAGCGGGTGCGCGGCGCTCGCGAGCACCTTCGCCGCATCGCGAACACCGTCCGGGCCCGGCCCGGACCCGCGGTGGCGGCGTGTACACAAGCTCGCCCTCGAAGTGCTCCTCGGCCACGTCATCGGGCAGTTCGAGCATGACGGGCCCGGGGCACCCAGTGCGCAGCGCCGTAAAGGCCTGCCGCATGCGGTCAGGGATCTGGCTGGCGCTGAGGATCTTTTCGCCGAATTTCGTGATGCCCCCGTAGTTCCGCACGCTATCGAAATTCGGGGGCACGCCGATGTGGGCCCGATCCGGATGGCCCGGCAGGAACAGAATGGGGCTGGAGTCAGTGCAGGCCTGGACGACGCAGGCAAAGGCATTCTCCGCGCCAGCGCTTTGCTGGACCAGCACGACACCTATCCTCCGCCCGTTGGACATCCGCGAAATGCCGTCGGCCATGTTGCCGGCCACGCGCTCCTGGCGGGTGACGATGGGCCGGATGCCCTCCTGGGCGAGGCCGTCGATCACAGGGTTCTGCGGATAACAGGGGACGAACTGGACGCCTTCGAGCTTCAGGATTCTGGCGATCGTTGCGGCACCGTTCATGGATCTTGAATCTTGGACCTTGGATCTTGGACCTTGGACCGTCACGGAAGAGCATAATGTTATTCG
The DNA here is from genome assembly GCA_963577635.1 of Phycisphaerae bacterium. Lineage (GTDB taxonomy): Bacteria > Planctomycetota > Phycisphaerae > Phycisphaerales > Phycisphaeraceae > CAUZBA01. The sequence continues at coordinate 2,896 of CAUZBA010000380.1, read as the reverse complement.
TCGGAACCTTCCGATGTCACGCGCGCGTTACGCGCGCATCCTTTGTAATGATCCGGTGCGCCCCGGCGCCGCCGCGATCCGACGGGCTGGAAGTCTGTGGCTACGTTTGCGGCTCATATCGAAGAGGGGCGCGGTCCCATTTGTGAAGGATCATCTCGGCCTTCTGCGACGTGAACTTCGAACTCTTGTTCTGACATAGGCAGCCTTGTCAGTTTCAATGAGGGTTTCGCGGCGGTTGCGACCATCCAGTAATGGCAGGATCAACCCAGCGACGGTCGTCTTTACCTTTGGACGAAACGCGTCGCCGGTGACGTATTCCATGATGCCGTCCAACATGGCGACCGTTGCCGGATCGTTCATGTCGATGTGACATGAGCAGACGAACAGGCGGCCACCGTCAGTTAGGACCTCCCACAACAGCGCCTGAAGACGCACCTGTTTGTAGGAACTGGCGACTTCGAGGATCGGACCGAAGTCGACGGGCAGGTTGTTGAACACGACGCACCGAACATCGCCCTTTCGCTGCTCGTCCGAAAATTTCCAGTCGCGATAGAAGTTGAACGCATATCCATCGCCTTCGCGCATGAGCGACTGAAACTGCCAGTCACACCAGCCCTCATGCGGCAGATGCTTGAAGATCGGGTGGTCGTTGATCACCGTGGCCAGGTCGTACATGGCCCGGCCGGCCACGCCAATCTGGAACGACGTCGGGCGCGAAGGAAACGGCTCGCAACCGAACAGCACCACGTCACCGCCGTTGGCCAGATGCTGCGCATCAGCGTGCGTCAGTTCGCGCACGATGCGCAGGGTCGCCTGTGGCTGCTCGGCGATCGAGGTCAGGTGAACATACCGATCGGCCAACAGCTGCCTGGCATCGTCGTCCGCTGCCGCAGTGACGAGCGGCGGTGAGTCCTGGGGAAACACCCAGAAGTCCCAGTGGTTTGTCAGGTCATAGCCATCCCCTTGCAGGCGCATATAAAGCACGACCTTGAGAGCCTGGTCGACGTTCGGCCACGTGAATCGCAAGCGTATAGCCGTGGCTACGGCGCCGTCCGGTGCCGTCAGGCCACCCAGGACGCCGTTCAGGAGTACGCCCGACTCGCCTTCAAGGCGCCACTCGAGTGTGCCGGCTTCCAGATCGCGCCCACCGTAAAGCGACACGAGCACGTCGATCTCGCAAGGGCTGCCCGCCCGGAATGACCGCTGCCAGTCCTCATCGATGAGCACGACACTTTCGCCGTTGAACTCGCGCAAATCTTCGGCGCGGTATGCCTGCTTGAGCTCGAGGAACTCGTTGAACTGACCGCTGGCGTAACCCGTGCGGTGCCAGTGTATGTCCCATGGGCACACGTGGTCGAATCCCTTGACTCGGTCGCACTTGCGAACGCACTCGAAGTTCCGCTTGAGGATCAGGCGGTGCCAGCGTGTGGAGTTTTCGTGGTACCGCGGGGCCATGTGCAGCCGGCCCGCCGCAGAGCCGCGCCGATCTCCTGCGGTCGTTCGACGCGCTCGCCCTGCACCCCCAGGGATGTGGCCAGATCCGCATACCGGCCCGTCACTTTCTTGATGTCGCACTTTTCGGCCGCGATCGGCATGTAGCGCTCATAATTTCCGAACACGCCGTTGTTCAGGACAATCGTCAGGATCGGGATTTGGGCGCGGGCGGCAGTCTCCAGGTCCATCCCGACCATGCCGATCGAACCATCCCCCATGAAGTTGACGACGAGCTTTTCGGGCGCAGCCAGCTTCGCCCCCATCGCCAGCCCCAGGGAGAAGCCGAGCTGCGAGGAATGACCCCACCCGAGATAGCCGCGCGGCGTCACGGACTCGTAGACTGTGCCGAGCTGGTCCCTGGGCCCGCCGGAGTCATGCGTGACCACGGTCGTCGCCGGGTCAACGGCACCTATGAACTCGGATGACGCGATAGGGGTTCAAGGGAATCGCGTCGGACTCCAGCTTTGCCTTGTAGCGCGCAAGCCACGCTTCTTTGATTCGGCGAATCCGGCTCTTCACCTGCTGACCGTCGGATCCTGCCTCGCCGTCGTGGCGCTTGATCTGCTCCACCAAGATCGCCGAGGAAGAGCCTGGCGTCCGAGACGATCGGGACCTCGGCCGTGTACTGCTTGTTGAGGTCACGCGGATCAATCGTGGCGTTGCCTGCACCGCGGCAAGCTGCATGTGGCAAGGACGCCGGGAAAAACCATGAATTTCTATAATTTTTCCATTAAAATGGATAAAAGTGTTGTATTGTGGGTGAAAGTGGTTTAAACTGTGCTTTGTTGTTCCACAACGCGATGGAGCGGTGGAACGGTTTGTAGCGACGTTGCTTGCGGGTGGGTACGGCTGGCGACGCCGCGTGGGCTGAGCAGAAAAACCAGGGGGCATGGGAGCGGGTTGTGGTGGTTTTCACTGGAACCTATGAGCGAACAGTTGATGGCAAGCACCGCTTGGGAATACCGTCGGACCTTCGTGCTCTGCTTGCAGGCAGCGCGCAAGACGATGTCAGGCCCGTGCTGTACGTGACACTGGGTGAGGGCCAGGCACTGTATTTGTACACCGAATCCGGGTACGAGCAGCGGGCACAGGAGCTTTTGAACACCCAGGCGGATGACCAGTTGTTGGACTTTGAGCGGCTGTTTTTCAGTACGAGCAGCCGTGTGGAATTGGATAAGCAAGGGCGGGTGCTTCTGCCCGAATTACTGCTGAAATGGGCGAAAATCGGCACTGATGTGGTCCTGTTGGGGGCCAACGACCATATGGAGCTTCGTGACCGCGACACGTGGTACGCGTATTTGGAGCAGCGATTATCGGAACAGCATAACCAGTTGGTCAACCCCCGCCGTGTGCTGGGCTTGGGCCCGGCGCCGCTGCGTCCCGATTGACGCAGAAGATCGAC
>CAUZBA010000379.1:0-3725 GCA_963577635.1 Phycisphaerae bacterium | reverse complement strand
TGACGGCTGTGGCCTTTTTTGGTAAAGTGGCCGGCATGCCATCAAGCACCAGAACCAACTCATCGGGCGGTAAATCATCGGGCGGCGGTAAAGGCCGGGACTCCGGGGCGGGCGGCGCCGGCAACGCCGGCAGCGCGAGCAGCGTACGGCCCCTACGGCCCGTGGCCCGCAAGCCACAGGTGGCCGACGTCAAGGCGGGCTCCATCAACAACTACGCGACCGCCATGCGATGGCTCATGAGCCACGTCGATTACGAGCGCATGCGGATCGTGCCTTACAACAACAGAACCTTCAGCCTCGAAAGGGTTCGTAAGATCCTGGCCCGGCTGAAGAATCCCCACCAGCAACTCCAATGCGTCCTGGTCGCCGGCACGAAGGGCAAGGGCTCCACGTGTGCCATGCTCGCGAGCATGCTCCAGGCCTGCGGCTACACGGTGGGACTCTACTGCAGCCCGCACCTGGTCGACATCCGCGAGCGGATCACCATCGACGGGCGCATGATCAGCTACCCGGACATGACGAGCCTGCTCAAGCGCGTCGCCCGGGAAGAGCGCGCTCTGGGCGACAACCGGCTGAGCTATTTCGAGATCCTGACCGCCGTGGCCCTGCGGCATTTCTCCGACCAGGCCGTGGACATCGCCGTCCTGGAGACGGGGCTGGGCGGGCGCCTTGACGCGACGAACGTCGTGACGCCCCTGGTATGCGGGATGACCCACATCAGCCTGGACCACACGAACATTCTCGGCAACGAACTGGAGAAGATCGCCAGGGAGAAGGCAGGGATCTTCAAGAAGGGTGTGCCCGCGGTCAGCGTCCAGCAGGATGCCCGGGTCGAGAGCACGCTCTGCGAGGTGGCCGAGGCGTCGAGCGCGCCGCTGCAGTTCACCGGAAAGGAAATCGAGTTCAGTTTTCGCTTCGAGTCCAATCGCGAATTGGGACCGCACACCCGCGTGTGCGTGTCTTCCGAGACCTGCCGGTGGGACCACTTGCCCGTGCCGCTCAAAGGAGAGCACCAGGCCCACAACTGCGGGCTGGCCCTGGCCCTTCTCGACAAGCTGCGCAGCAGCGGCTTCAACCTTGTCGAGGAGCAGGTCATCGGCGGACTGGCCATGACGAACCTGCCGGGCCGCATGGAAATCGTGCACGAGAATCCGCGGGTCATCGTGGACGGCGCCCACAACGCCGAATCGATCCGGGCGCTGATCCGGTCGCTCGGAGCGCACATCAGCTATGACTCGTTGGTGCTCATCTTCGGTTGCGGCCAGGACAAGCAGTACACGGCGATGCTCAAGGAGGTGGCGCTGGGGGCCGACAAGATCATCTTCACCCGTGCCAAGCAGAATTCGCGGGCCATGGATCCGGAACTTCTCGTGAGCAGCTTCAACGAACTGTCCGGAAAGATGGTCCAGTCCGCGCCCGATCTTCGCGAAGCCCTGCGCCTGGCGGGCCGGGCCGTGAGCCGTGAAGACCTGATCGTCGTGACCGGAAGCTTTTACCTGGTCGGCGAGGCGAAGAAGGCCTTCGCGGACGCGGCGGCGAAGAAGCGATAGGCGCACGGGGCCCGCAAGAGTTCAGGGGTTCACAGTTCAGAGTTCAGGGCAGATCCAATCCAATTTGCGAGGGGCTATCTTGCCGTTGCGAGCCTGAACTGCGAACGCTCCCAGACTGCTCGTCACGGTGCGCAGGCGTGACGACCGAAGAATCTTCCAATGAGCTTGAAGCTGGGGCCAGTGTGCGGTCTGCTGCGCGCCCTGCGTCGTTTATCTCACGGATCGGTCGGATTGGTCGGATCCGTCCGATTTCTGAGTTCTCTGTGCCCCTGAACTCTGAACTCCGAACTCTCCTACATCTTCGTAAACCTTCTCCCCCCGGTGCAGCCGCAAGGCAATCGTCGCGGTTTGAAGCTGCGCCCTTGGCGTCGGGCAGTGGGCCGCGAGGTAGCGGGCCACGGCGACGAGGATGCGGTCCCCCTGTGGTGAATGGCCCCATCGCCGGTGCTGGCGGATGCCGGCCTCGAGCATCTGCAGCGTGTGGAAATCGGCGTCCTCGCGCACGGCGGCTTGCGTGAACGTGTCGATCAGGGCATCGACAGGGTGGTCCAACTGCATGTGACGCGCGGCCAGTCGGGCCGCGAGATCCACCTGCTGCTGGTTGTCCAGAGCCTCCAGGAACTTTTCGAGAAGCACATCGCCGTCCCGGGACAAGTCGTCGAGTGACGATGCCTCGTCGGGCAGCTTCGCAGGCGGCACGTTCAGGAACCGGTTCAGATAGACGCTCATCGCGCCGTGAAGAATGCCTCGCGTCAGAGCCGGGTGTGGCTCGCGCAGGATAGCCTGGTCCAGGGCGTTGCAGTAGCTGAAGCTGTGCAGTGCGGCCACCCAGTCACCGATTTCATTGGCCGTGCCGAAGCGCGCGATGCGCATGGCCGCGGCGTAGGCCAGGGCTTTGGAGAGTTTTGCGGCGGGGGCGCCCTGCTCTGCGGCGACCACGACGGCGTCGAGGATGGCGGCGGGGTCGTCGCCGAGGATCTCGTCGGCCAGCCGCGCTTCGCCGGTCCATGGCAGCCCGCCGCGCCCGTCCTGCTTCATGAGCGGCACGAGCCTCGCCGCCGCCTGCTCCATGAGCGGCACCAGGTCGATGGGATGGCGCCAGGCGTTGACTTCTTCGCCGCCGCGGGCCGCGACGAGTTGCCCCACGATCGCCGGCAGCACCTCGCGGGTGTGTTCGAGCCCGACCAGGTCGAGCAGTTCCAGCGCCTTGTTGGCAAAGTCCAACAGGTGCCCGCCGTCCGCGTAGGCCCGGTCGGTGGCCGCGGCCAGCAGCAGACGGCCGACCGCCGGACGCGTCTGCGGGTTCTCGATCGCGGTCAAAAGGGTTCGCTCGGCGCCGTCGCGGTGACGCACGAGCGTCCAGTAACGCAGCCAGCGCTCGAGCGTCTGCTCATCGAGTTGCGTGGTTTCGAGCCGGCTGCGCTGGCGGTGCGGCGTCTGCCCGGAGCAGTCGGCCGCCGTTCGGCGCACACCCTGGTAAAGCGCCAGGTAGGCGGTGCGGGGGCCCAGGGAAGCAAGTAGATTTGCCATGGCCGTCAGAACGGTGAGCCCCATGGCCCAGCCGTCCCGCTGGCGGGTTCCGAACAGCGCCGCCTCGCGCAGGATGTCGGTCGGCTCCACGCCGGTTTTCTCCAGCGTGAGGATTGCCTTGGCCATGACCAGGCCGATGTTGTGCTCCATCCCGTCGTGCAGACGGCGCAGGCCGTGCTCGGGCGAATCACGTCGGCGCGGATGCTCGGCCACGTACACATGGCCGTCTTCCACGCGGACCTCGTAGGGCGGCACGTCGTCGGCCCAGAGGTCGAAGGTGCAGCCGCTGATCGCGTCGAAGCGGGCGTGATGCCAGTGGCAGGTGACCATCCCCCCGTCGATCGATCCGCGGTGCAGGGGAAAACCCAGATGGGGGCAGCGGTTGTCCACGGCCCGCGGCGCCCCGTCGTTGTAAAAGATGACGACGGGCCTGTCGGCGGCGCGGACGACGATCCGGCCGCGCCGCCGCAGTTCGTCGAGCGCACACGCGTGCATGAAGGGCGTCTGTTCGAGGCGCTTCGGTTTCATCGTTGGAGAAATGCCCGAAAGTTGTCCCGCATCAGGAGCGCGACATCGCGATCGATCTGTTCCCGCGTGATATCGAGCCCGGTCTCGGCGAGGTCACAGAATTTGTCCGTCATGACC
>CAUZBA010000378.1:0-3735 GCA_963577635.1 Phycisphaerae bacterium | reverse complement strand
CGAAGTCGGTCGGCGCCACCGAGACGGTGCGGGCCTATCTCGACCGGATCGATCGCCACAACTCCCAGTTGAACGCGTACTTAGAAACCTATGAAGAATCGGCTCTGCAGCGGGCCGCCGAGGTCGATGCCGGGCGAATTACCGGGCCGCTTGCCGGAGTCCCCATTGCCGTCAAGGACCTACTCTGCACCGACTGGGGACGCACCACCTGCTCTTCAAGAATTCTGGAAAACTTTCGCGCACCCTATACCGCGACGGTGGTCGTGAAACTCCTGGACGCCGGCGCCATCATTCTGGGCAAGACGAACATGGACGAGTTCGCCATGGGCTCGTCCACCGAGAATTGCGCGTGGGGCACGGCACGCAACCCGTGGGATGTGCAGTGTGTCCCGGGCGGCTCCTCGGGCGGTTCAACATCGGCGATGGCCGCGGACCTCTGCGCCGGCGCCCTGGGCAGCGATACCGGAGGATCCATCCGACAGCCGGCAGCGCTATGCGGGGTCGTCGGCTTCAAACCCACCTACGGACGCGTGAGTCGTTGGGGTCTGGTGGCCTTCGCATCCAGCCTTGACCAGGTGGGGCCCATCGGCCGCACCGTGGGCGACGTTGCCCTGCTGCTCTCGGTCATCAGCGGACACGACCCGCTCGACGCCACGTGCGCGGACAGGCCCGTGCCGGATTATTTCGGGTCGGTGGATCAACCGGTCCGGAACCTGAGGCTGGGCATCCCCAACCAGTACCTGTCCGACGCCAACGACGCCAGCGTGGCCCGGGCAATCGATCGCGCGACCGAAGTCTACCGAGGGCTGGGAGCCGAAATCGTCGAGGTCGACCTGCCGCACACCGAATACGGCATCCCCACCTATTACATCGTGGCCACCGCGGAGGCCTCCAGCAACCTGGCACGGTATGACGGCGTCCACTACGGCCGGCGTAGCGCGCAGGCGGACGACCTGATTGATCTGTACAGCCGATCACGGGCGGAAGGGTTCGGCGATGAGGTCAAACGCCGCATCATGCTCGGCACCTACGCGCTGTCCAGCGGCTATTACGATGCGTTCTATCTGCGCGCCCTGAAGGTGCGCCGCCTGATCAAGAGCGATTTCGATGCGGTCTTTGACGCCGAATCACCCAACGGTCCGAAGTGCGATGCGATCCTCTGTCCGACCACCACCGGACCGGCGTTTCCCATTGGCGCCAAGGTCGACAACCCCCTGGAGATGTACCTCAACGACGTATACACCGTGAACGCGAACCTCGCCGGCATCCCGGGCATCAGCCTTCAGGGCGGTTTCACCGATGCACAGGACACGGGGCGCCTTCCCATCGGGATCCAGTTGATCGGCCAGGTATTCGAAGAGCAAAAGCTGCTGCGCATCGCCCGTGCCTTCGAGCGGGTCACCGATTTCCACACGGTCCGGCCTCGGCTTTGACCGATCGATTCTCGCGATCGCCCCCACGCCATGGCGTGGCAGATCCGTCGGGCCCCTTCCTGACCATGGCCCTGGCGGCGATGGGGCGCCTGTTTCGCAAGTCTTTATTTCACGGAGAGTTCCTGAATGTCGCCGACAGGGGGCCCGGACAGGTCAACCGAACGCCACCACGACCAGAATCTGAACAATCCAAAAAATTTGTGAAACGGGGTAATTCACCTCTTGATTCGTGAGGCATCATGAACTACAAGAAGGGTAGTCACGTTCGGTCCGTCGGATCGGTCAGGACCAAAAGAGCTTTCTCCCCTCCGCCCCGTTGTCGCTTCGGCGGCAGCGGGGTTTTTCTTCAGACTCTCGGATCCGTTCGCGAGAAAAACTTGCACGAACATCCGCGATAGTCCGTGACACTCTGCGCCACAGAGGCGTGATCGCCGGGCGTTTGCACGCGAAACCTATACGATTACCTTGAGATTCTTCTTGATTCAGGGGCTTCGACCGAATGAAGTTGGCCGTGCCGAAACAAACCGTTCCTGGTGAGTCCAGGGTGGCGCTTACCCCTGTGGTGGTCAAGACACTTTGCTCCTTGAATATCGATGTGGTCGTCGAGGCTGGCAGCGGGACGGCGGCACACCACGACGACGCCTCCTTCGAGACGTCGGGCGCCGTGGTGACCGGCGACGATCGCCTCTGGGCAGATGCCGACGTGATCGTGACGATTCATCCGCCCACAACTGAGCAGATATCGTCGATGCGATCGCAGTGCGTCCTGATCGGCATGCTCGACCCGTTCTTCAATCAACCGGTCGTCGCGGCCCTGGCAGCCCAGGGCGTCACTTCGTTCTCCATGGAACTGCTGCCGCGGATCAGCAGAGCCCAACCGATGGATGTGCTCTCATCGCAGGCTAACATCGGCGGCTACGAGGCCGTGATCCTCGCCGCGGACGCCTGCCCGAAGATTTTTCCCATGATGATTACTGCGGCCGGCACGATCGCGCCCGCGCGGGTGCTCGTGATCGGTGCCGGCGTCGCCGGACTGCAGGCGATCGCGACCGCACGTCGTCTGGGGGGGGTCGTCGAGGCCTATGACATTCGCCCGGAAGTCGAGGAGCAGATTCGGAGCCTCGGCGCCCGCTTCGTCAAGCTGCCCGCGCCGAAGAACGAGGCCGGCACGACGGGCGGTTACGCCCGCGAGCAGACCGACGAGGATCGCCAGCGCCAGACTGATCTGATGGCCAAGCACGTGGTCGCCGCTGACGCCGTGATCACCACTGCGGCCGTGTTCGGCAGACCGCCTCCGATGCTCATTCCCCAATCGGTCGTCGAAAGCAAGAAGCCCGGTTCCGTGATCGTGGATCTGGCGGCAAGCCGGCATGCCGGTCGCGGCAACTGCGAACTGACACAACCCGATGATCGCATCACGACTCCCGGCGGGGTCGTCATCGAAGGCAACACTAACCTGCCGGCGCGCGCGCCGGTCCACAGCTCGCACGTCTACGCCAACAACATGCTCGCGTTTCTACAGGAGCTGATCGCGGACGGCGCCGTGCGGCTGGACCTCAAAGACGACGTTCAGAAAGGGCCGCTTCTGACCCACGACGGGCAGATCGTCAACGAGATGGTCAACAAGAGCATGACTGCCGCTGCGCAGTAGTTTTCCGGGACACACCCATGGATCCTTTCATCGTCTCGATCGTCGTATTCGTGCTCGCGATGTTCGTCGGGTTCGAGGTGATCACCAAAGTGCCGTCCACGCTGCACACCCCCCTGATGAGCGGGTCAAATGCGATCAGCGGCATCACGATTGTCGGTGCCCTGCTCTGCTCGTTCAGCGACTCGTTCGAACACCTCGGTGTCGTCCTGGGCTTTCTCGCCGTGGTGTTCGCCACGATCAACGTCGTGGGTGGCTACACCGTGACCAACCGGATGCTGGAACTGTTCAAAAGAAAAGATTGACGTGGCCGCACTCGCGCTGAGCAAATCCGACTGGCTCAACCTCGTCTACCTGCTGGCGGCGATGCTGTTCATTTACGGGCTAAAGATGCTCAGCAACGTCAGGACCGCGAGACGGGGCAACCTGACCTCCGCGGTCGGGATGCTGCTGGCATGTGCCGCCACGTTCTTCTCCATGAGCGACGGCGAGGCCGTCAGCCTCGTCTGGATCGCGATCGCAATGATCATCGGGACCACGGCAGGCGTGCCCCTGGCCCTGAAGATACCCATGACGGCCATGCCGCAGATGGTCGCCCTGTTCAACGGCTTCGGCGGCATCGCGTCGTTGCTGGTCGCCGCCGGCGACTACGCG
>CAUZBA010000377.1:0-3740 GCA_963577635.1 Phycisphaerae bacterium | reverse complement strand
ACTGGCCCCGATGCATGGCCAGCAACTGCTCCTTGGCGGGATTGTCCACCCCGCCCATCGTGCCGGTCTGCAACGGTGGTTTTCCGGGGACATACGTTTTTTCTGCCGCGCCGGCTCGTGCTGAAACGGCCATGACCACGGCGATTAGAATGACAGCACCAAAGAATTCCGTAAGCATTTTCATGGTGTGCGTCCTTTTCGAGGTGCTTTTTTGAAGGCCCTTGGGGTATTCGAGGGCGCTGCGACTGATACGCCAACGTCACCGACAGGCAAGTCAGAAAACCGTTCAGGTCTGTCAGCCGTTTAGTTGGGGCCAGGCGTGCGCCATTTGGTGGCTCAGGCGGGCAAGCTCTGTCCCCGTCTCCTCATGGCGGGGGACGATCACCTCAAATGTCCAGGCGCCTTGATAGTTGACGCGGCTGAGCGCATCGCCGATGGCGGACCAGTCAAGGCCGCCGTGGCCAGGAACCCAGTGGTTGTCCATCGGGTTGTCGGCGTCGACGTCCTGAAGGTGAGTGCCCCAAAGCCGATTGCCCGCCAGTTCAATCTCGCCCACGGGATCGATCCGGTTCGTCCACGCGTGGCCGACGTCGACCACGAGTCCGACTTGATCAGCCGGGTAGGGATCGATGAACGTGCGCAGATTCGTCATGTTGATCAGCGGGTAGTCGACGTCATCGACTTTGTACGGAAGGTTCTCCAGAAGGATGCGCACATCCGTCGATGCAGCGACCGGGATCAGTTGCTCCAGCGCGAGCGTGGCGTTTGTTACCAGGGCGTCAAGCTGCGCCGCCACGTTCGGACCATGCAGGAATGACTGGTTCAGAATCGGATGGATCACCATGCCGGCAATGCCCAATTCGCCGGCAAAGCGCAGGTACCGTGCAAACGAGTCGGTCTTTTCACGGTGCCACTTGGGCGTCGGCGTGCCCAGCGACCAGCGCCCCATCGGCGCGTGCATGGTTGTGGCCGTCAGGCCGTGGCTTTCGATGAGCCGGCGGATGGCGGTCGCATCGCTGCCCGTCGGCGGGCCCAAGGCATGCGGGTCCGCGGCCAATTCGATATGACGGAATCCCACTTGGGCGATGCCCGCCAAAGCGGTCGGCAGGTCGTCCTCGTGAAAACCAGATGTGGAGTAGGAGAGGGTCGGCATGGTTCCTCACTTGACCGGTTGCCAGCGGATGGCGGTGAGTGGTTCGTCGTCGTTGCGCGCGACAACGGTCAGGACCACGCCGTCTTTGAATACAACGCTCATGTTGTAACCACTTGGCTCGCTGAATGTCAGGTAGTAGGTTTCGTCCTGCCAGGTGTCGCCTTCATCATGGCTGATCATGGCACGACTGCCGCGCGAGCCGGGACCATACGGCGTCGTATGAACCAGTGTAACTCTTCCGTCGGGCAGGGCGGCGGGAATACCGAAGCACTGGCCGAACACCGTGGTCAACTGGCGGAAGTTCTTCCAGGTCCGGCCCCCGTCGACAGACTCGGTCAGGAAGACATGCTTGTACATGGCTTTTGAAGCTCCCCGGTTTCCCCGGTCTCCCAACTGCTCGGCCAGGCCAGGCGGGTCGTCCGGCAACGGCTCGCGTTGATAGCGGACCGCCGCGAGCAACTTGCCCGAGGCGGTACGGGTCATCCCGCCCTCACTGCACCAGTCCACGAATGGCGTGGGGCCTTGCCATGTCTTGCCGCCGTCCGTACTGCGGTAGTTGGCGACGATCTTCGTGTACGGAGGCCCGGTGTTGACTTCATTAAGAAGCATGACGGGCCACAGCAACGTATCGTCCGGCAAGCGGTGAAGTGGGTATGACGGGTACCACCACTCGTAATCGATGCCGTTGAACGTTGTCGGCCGTTCGATCTGAGTTAACAGGTCCCAGTTCGCGCCCTGATTGGTCGATGCCCACACGTTCGCCGGCCTGACCCAGTACGTGTCGCCTTCGATACGCGCGATCTGCAGCGCGATGAACGTCCCGTCCTCGAGTATCTGGAAATAGCCCACGGACTCGGGCGGATTACAGCGGTACGAGGTCCACGTTCGCCCACCGTCCGCGGACTTACACATGATGTTTGGCTGGCGGACATAGACCGTTTCGTCCCCAGCCATGGCGACGCGGATGCCCTGATGGCGCTGTGCTGCGTCGACGGGAAGCCGGCTCTTTTGCACCGAAACTTTCGACAGCACGCCATCAACTGCATGCAGGATGTACGGTGACTCATGCATCGCGAGCAGATCGCCCGCGCTGGGGTTGGGCACACCACCCATGGTGCCGGTCTTGAGGTTGGGCAAGGGGATCGCCATTGCTATTGATCACATGATCGTTCAGAGCCTGCTTCGAATCCGCTCAAACGGACGCACGACCGACGCCTGGCATCTTACTTGACGTTGACTTGCGCCCGGGCTTGCGCGCCGGAAACAACTTCGATGGCGGTGACCGACCACCGGCCGGTCGGGCTGTTGAGCGCGGGGACAAATGAATAGGTTGCCTGACCGGCCGGCAGGTAAACCGTTCTGGCCAGGTACTCGGGTTTGCGACCGTCGGGCAGACTCACCTCGACGCGCGCCGCGTGCGGCCCGAGTTTGTCCGTTGCGGCGGAAACGCTGAGGGTGATTTCGATCGGCTCACCGCGGCGGGCCGTTGGCGGTGCGGCCACAGACACGCCGGCCACTTTGTAAGGAAGCGCCGCGTACATCTTTGGCTTACCGGGGTAAAGCGTGTCGTTGATCGGTCCGCCCGGACCCAGGTACTTGCGTGCGCGCACGTCGTACACGTGCGTGCCTTCGGCGAATGGAAGGGTGACCGGCCGTGGCGCCCTGTTGTCCACGTCGTAGGCCGGCAGCACGCCGTAGTACGAGGTGTCACCATCGCGCAGCCATGTCAGTTCCATGCCAAACCAGTTGTTAACCGGGAACGTCGGTAACAGGCGGTTATCCGGATTCCGACAGTCCGTGCGCGTAAAGAGGGCTGCGAACATCTTGCGCATCCGGTGCCCCTGCCCGCGGCGCCGCAGTTCGATGTAGCTGTACACGTCAGCGTTCAGGTACACCGCCATGCCGCCGTTTCCCTGCCGTTTCAGGAAAAACGCCTGTGTGCCGTCGTCGTGATACCCCAGCGCCTCGGCGCCGGCACGGACGATAGGTTCGCGGAACATCGTCTCAAAGGTCGCCGGGCGGGCCGCCGGGTGAGCGAGTTCCGCGACGACCTTCGCTCGGCCACGCCGGACCTCAAGGCTCTCGCGCCTGATGCCAAAGAGGTCGTCAAGGGCGGGCGTGTCGCGAATCTTTCCGTGACCGTCACGCAGACCGCAGCGGTAGTCGGCAATGATGATTCCACCCTCGGCAACGAACTGGCGGATCTGCTTTACCTCCGCATCGGAGATCGCGACGACAAAGGGCAGCACCAGGACCTGTGTGCCGGACGAGGTCAGCGCGCCCGCCTCGATCTCCTGCCGGGCCATCGTGCGCGGCTCGAAACCAAGGTCGTGCAGCATCACGTAGACGTTTGCCGACGCGGCCGAGCAATGCCCCTTGGGCGAGACGTTCCCCCAGAGTTGTTTCATCTGCTCGTCGTTGCCCCACCCTCGCTTCGTCAGCGCTGGAGCCGACCAGAACGCCGTGCCGTACCCCAGGGTGCCAGGGTGGTTCCCGATGCCGCTTTCGATTGTGCTGGCGTGGTAGTTGATTGCCGAGTAGTGGACGGCGACCGGCGAGACGACCTTGCGGGCATGGGCCAGCAGCG
>CAUZBA010000376.1:0-3760 GCA_963577635.1 Phycisphaerae bacterium | reverse complement strand
CTTCCCATCGAACCCGTTGCGGGCCCAACAGTGGCACTTGGCGCGGATGGTGCGTCCCTCGAAAAGGGACCACCCATCACGGCGGCGCGTCCGCGGAGGAATCTCGAGCCTGTTTCAGAGTCCGAACATTTCGGTGTTCCGGACTCCTTGCAGCAGCGCTGCCGAACCGGCTCGATCACCTCGCTTCCCTGTTCACCCCGGCCACCGACGGCATTGGCCGACGGCAGGGGCACCTGGAGGATCACCATTGAACGTATCCGTGGCACCATGACGTGTCAAGCGTTCAATGACCTACAATCTGGCTTATGCAGTTGATCCGGCGCAACGACCACGCGGCGCGCATCGAGATGCTCCCACTCATCGATGTGGTATTTCTGCTGCTGACGTTCTTTATATTCAGCATGCTGGTCATGGTGAGGCTCGACGTGCTCACGGTGAATCTGGAGCCGCTGGCGACGGGCACCGCCGTGGAGCCATCCAAGGTTGAATCCTTGACAGTCACGATCGACGGCGACGGCAAGCTGTTTCTTGCAAACAAGCTCGTCACCGTCGACGGCCTGCTGCGAAAGCTCACGCCGCCTGAGGGATCAGACGAATCGCCCATGCTGTACGTGGCCATGTCAAAGGAATCACACATGGACAGGGCGCCTGTCGTGCTCTACCTGATGAAACGATTCGTCAATGCGGGGTTCAACAGGTACACGTTCGTCGGTCCGCGGTCGGAAGGTCGGTGAACAGTAGCCCACGCGTTCGGTAAGGACCCACGATGGCCCGGACTCATTCGATGAGGACTGAAGCACGCCGAATCAGCCTGATTCGGTGGACCCTCGCTGCGTGGTTCGACCGCGAAACCGCGATGCCGCTGGCCGTCGGTACGGCCGTGGGCCTGCTGCTGTGTGTCGTGGTGCTACCCGCCTCGGCCCGGGCGCTGTTGTCGACGCATCTGGTTGATGTGTCTTCGGCCCCGACGCAGCGCGACGACGAGAGTCGCCCTGCGCCGCCTGCGAACCGGTCGGACCAGTTGGTGCTGGGAGACGATGAACCGAATGTGGCGCGCGTGGCCTGGATTTCGCACGACGATTACCGCAGCCTGGTGGCGCCCCGGGGTCGCACCGAACAGCCGGCCGTCCAGATGACCGCCGATCCCGTGACCGCGGCGCCCCACCGCCTGGATGCCACCGCGCCCGGCGCCGTGGCAAGACCATCCAGGACCGCCGCCGGACGCCGGCAACCGCCGCGCCCCGAACTGCCAGCGCGACCCGACGGAACGCTCGCCGCTGCCCGGCCCGAAGACGCCCTTCAAACCGGTGAAGCGAAGACGCCCCCGGCGCCGCAGACCGCGCCGGGACAACCCACGGCGTCCGCGCGTGTAGATCGCGAAGCGTCAGCCGTCAGCCTCAAGACAGATTCCGTGAATGTGCGGGCCGGCCGCGTGATCACTGCCGAAGGTGTGCGAATCCAGACCGTGGCCCCACGGATCACCGCAATCACCTACCTGTCGGCCATGCGCGGAGGAATCCGCGTGCCGGTACGTGTCATGTTCGACCTCGAAGGGCACGTCACCAAGGCACAACAGCGCAGACGCACGGGCTATCCCGAAGTCGACACACCTATCCAGGCCAGCCTGTACCGATGGCGGGCCGGCGGCAAACGTCTCGCCGAAATGGACGGACCGTTCGAGATTTCGATACTTCTGGAGATCGGTAGAAGGTGAATCGGGGAAGGCATTGAGGCAGGAAGGCACGCAGGCACGAAGGCACGAAGGGTTCGCAAGCGTGGTACGTCGTCGCACGCATGCGCTAGCTAATATAGACCAACCGACTCCGTAGAACGGTCGACCCTCCCCCCTTCGTGCCTTCGTGCCTCTCTCCTCCGTGCCTCGCACCCACTGAGCGAACACCCCATGCAACGAAAGACCGACGAAGGAATCACCATCGCCTGTGACTTCTGCGGGACCGACTGGGACGAGGTCCTGCCAATGATCGAGGGGCACCGTGGTTCGGTGATCTGCCTCGAATGCGTCAAGCAGGCGATCGACGGCATCGCCCCTGTCGACGTTGAGGTTCAATGCGCGATGTGTCTGCAGCCCGTGCCGGCCGGATCACCGCGCTGGCGGCCCGACGCGGCAGAATCGGCAAATCCCGAGGCAGCGATCTGCACGGACTGCATGAAACAGGCGGCAGGCGCATTCAGCAAGGATCCTGACGTTCCATTCAATTGGCGCAAGCGTTGACGTCGCCGCGACCGGGATGTCGCGGCGTTGCACAGTGAACAGGGGATTTCGGGTACTAGAGCGTTTTGAATCCAAACGTAGCGTCTTGAACGTCGGCATCGCTGAGTCTGGCGCGGAGGGCGAAGCAGGCGGCCCCGCTGCGGGTCGTCGATGCAGCACGACAAATCCAGGCGCGGCTGTAGCCAGTTCAGGACGCTACGTTTGGATTCAAACCGCTCTAGGACGATCCGCACGCCTGCGGGCCATCGGGGTCCGTCTGTGATCTCTGCAACGTCTGCGCGGCCCGATCGAGTTTGGTGCCGCGTGTTGCGGCCATTCGGCGCCTGACCCCGTGGTCGATTCGCGGCGTCGGACCGATAGTCGAGATGCCGCATCGCACGGCGCAGGGGCCTGTTCATGAATCCGCCGCGCATCGGATGGGTTGTGTCACATTCGTGGCCGTCGCGTCGTCCCTCCCGGTTGACGCCGATACCGTTTCTGGCAACCCGCGCACGGTGACCGCACCGACGAGAACAAGACCCACGACCTATGTGGCCGGCACCGGCGCCCTTTACAAGCAAGGTCACGCGGCGATCGAGCGAGGTGACTTTGCCGGGGCCGTTGCCCCCCTGGAAGAGGCGATCAGGCGCCGACCGAACGACGCACAGGCCCGGCTCGCGTTGGCTATTGCTTACTCGAAAACGAAGCAGCCGCTTCAGGGCTGGATTCAGATTCGCCAGGCCGTCCGAATCGACCCCGAACACAAGAACGCAACCCTCTTCTTAAAACAGTACTGGTCTGCCTACGACAGTCAGGGTGTGGTCAACGTCGGCCGGTCGATGCGCGACGTTCGCTCCGCCATGGGACGTCCGGACCTGCGGAAAACCGTGGGCAACCGCACGCGCTGGCAGTACGGGTTCATGGTCATTGAATTCGTGGGCGGAAAAGTCGTCGAGGTGATCGACCAGCGTGCTAAGGGGGGCGATCGATCCGAAGCCACGGAACGGTTTCGTTTCCAGTTCGACGGCCGGGCCTGGCCCGAGGGGCACCGCGGTGCCGACCACATCCAGTCGATCGTCGAATACGCCCCGCTGGGGCAAACGGTGCAGAAGTGGACCGAACTGGTGACAACGCAGCGGCTCTACAACCTGGCCGCGAAAGAAGTCTCATCGAAGCAGTTCGTAAACACGATGCGAGACAAGCTGAACCAGTCCGGCATCGAGAACCAATGGCGCATCCTCAGGGACGGCGAACGCAACGTTCTTTACGAGTGGACAACACCGGGCGGTAACGGGCGCGAGGCCCAGAACGAGATCGCCGCGCGTCGTCACCGGTGCCAGGGACCTTCACCGCATCGCGTACACGGAATTTCACCGAAGGATCGACAGAAGTGGGTCAGACTCCTCTCACGGGCCGTGCTCGTGGAGCAGAGATGACCTGGCTCATTCTGACTCGATCGACGCGGATTTGATGTAGTCGAGCTTTGGAAATTCGGACTTCAGGTAGTCGTTGCCCTCGTCCTGGACGCGGCCTTGAGCCGGTCCGCGA
>CAUZBA010000375.1:0-3761 GCA_963577635.1 Phycisphaerae bacterium | reverse complement strand
CGTTGGAGGCGACGTCGATCGTGACGGTGGCCGTGTTGCCGTTTGCCTGGCCGTCGTGCGTTCTATAGGTGAACGAGTCGGTACCGTGAAAATCGGCATCGGGCGTGTAGATGAACGATCCATCGGTGGCCAATGACAACGTGCCGTCGAGCGGACCGATGACGGCGTCGGCGGTCATCGGATCGCCGTCGGGATCGTTGTCGTTGGCCAGGACGCCCGCGGCGGCATTGATCTGAAGCACACCGTCTTCGAGCACGTTGTACGCATCGTCAAAGGCGACAGGCGGACTGTTTGGCGTCAGCGGCGCGGGCAGGACGGTCAGCGTGATGCTGTCGGTCGCGGTGGCGCCATCGTTGTCTTCGACTTCCAGGTTGAACGTGTACGTGCCGTCACCGAGCGTGACCAGGAACGCCGGGATGTCCGGGGGATCGGGCGTTCCGGACCACCGATGGACGACGATCTGTCCATCGGGATCAGACGAACCGCTTCCGTCAACGGTCAAGGTGATCACGGTCTGACCCTGTGCCAACTGGACGGTCTGATCGGGCCCGGCGTCGGCGATCGGCTGCGTGTTGCCGGCCAGGTTGGTTTCAGCGATCTTGGCCAGAAAGAGGTCACGGTTTCCACCATAGAAGGGCTGCTGGGCATTGACGATGGGCAGGTCGGTCGACCAGGTCATCCCCGAAAAGTACATGTTGCCATTCGAATCCATGGCCGCCGGGCTCGAATCCTCGAGGTAGGAGCCGCCGTGGTAGGAGCCGTAACTCAACTCAGTCAGGTCGGCCGAGAACTTCGCGACGAAGGCGTCCTTGGTTCCGCCGAGGGTCGTTTGATGGGCATCACTCGACAGCGGAAGGTTGGCGGATTTGGTAGTGCCGGTGATCATCGGCCTTCCGGCCGCATCGACATCGATTCCGGTGATCAGTTCCCATCCGCTTCCGCCATAGAAGGTACTGGCCAGCAGCTGGCCCGTCGGTGAAAACTTAGTCACCGTGCTGTCGTGGTCACCGGTGATCGTGGTCTGAAACGCGCCGGCGGTCGTCGGATAATCGTTCGTGCCCGACCAGGCCCCCACGAAGGCATTGCCCTGGCTGTCGACGGCAAGGTTGTTCTGGCCCACGAACTCGTCGCCGGAGCCGCCGAGATAGGTCGCATACGCCAGGTTGGAACCGGCGGCGGTGAACCGGGCAAGGAAGAAGTCGTGACTACCGCTCAGCGTGCGGTCATGTGCTCCCGCTGTCGTCGGCATGTCGGCCGATGTCGTGGAACCCATAAGATAGGCGTCACCGTTGTCGGCCACGCGGATGGAACTGGAGATGCTCTCGTCGCCGGAACCGCCGAAATAGGTGGCCCAGAGCACCTGCGATCCGTCGGAGCTGATCTTCATGATCCCCGTGTCGGTTCCGCCCCGAGGCGTGGACTGATAGGCGCCATTGAACCACGAGGCCGGCGGTGGCGACGGCGACGATCCGGCCGTGTATTCGAAGGCTACGTAGATGTCGCCGTTGCTGTCGACATCCATGCTGTGGTGGGCGAGTCCGGTTCCGGAGTAGCTCGAATAGATCAGTTGTGATCCGTCCGGGGAAAGTTTCGCGACGAACGCGTTCTGCGTCTTGAAGAAGCCGGTACTCGATCCGTTCCAATATCCTTGGAACGTCGGCTGCATCGCGCCGACCGTCACCGGAAAGCCGGGTCCGGCGTGCCCCGCGATATACACGTTGCCCTGGTCGTCCACGGCGATCGCAGCGCCGCGCTCGTCGTTGGGGCCGCCGATCAGAGTCGACCAGATCGTGTTGCCATTCGGATCGAGCTTGGCGACGAAGACGTCGTCGATGCCGGCGAACGTCCGGTCGTACGCGCCTGGCGTCGTCGGAAAGGTTCCGGGCGTCCTCGTACTGCCCGTGATGTAGATGTTGCCGGCGTTGTCAACCGTGATGGCACGGACTTTGTCCGGGCTTGTACCACCGAGATAAGTCGAGAAATCGACGTCGTAGTCGAAATTCCCCGACATCAGCACGCGCGCCTCAAGAGGTTCGAAGAGTGCACATGACATGAGTCGGCTTCCTGCTGCTTGCGAGGCCCGCGCGTTGACGGCGTTCTTGCTGGTGCGGTCTAGAGTCAACGTGCGAAAAAGATCCAGCCTCCAAGTCCAGTCGCCGGTGGTGTCGTGCGACGCCAAGAGCAGTCATCGGCGGCTGCTTGCGGCGTCATAAGCCGGTCGGACGGGTCGCCCGTGAATATGGAAAGATGACGCGGCCTGTTCGGATTCGGACGAAGACAGCGGGCGATTACGCCGGAGTCAGGGCCGAAGATGAAGTAGATGTGGCGGCTGTAACGTCTGCTCGCGTGGTGACGACAGGGACGTTGGTATGGGTTTGCACTCCGATCGTACTCGTACTCGATTGTTCACCCACCATTCGCCCGAGACACTTGAGCGATCGTGGCAGGCGCCAGGCGTAGGCGGGTGGTGGATCACAGACAACATATCGAGTACGAGAACGAGTACGATCGGACGGGCGCTCAAGATCCATCAGGTGGACAGAACTCTGCTCGGCGCGACTTTCCCATCCCGTCGATCCTGCTATTCTGTCGAAGTCTCGTCCGTCTGAATCATCCTTGCCGGAGGTGCAGTATGGATTACAGAGTATTGGGGTCCAGCGGCTTGCTCGTCTCGCCGATCTGTCTGGGAACGATGACGTTCGGCACGCCGGTGGGCGAGGCCGACGCCATTCGCCTGACGCACGGGGCGATCGACCTGGGCATCAATTTCATCGACACGGCGGACACCTATGAGGGTTACGAACGCGTTTTGGGAAGTGCCGGCGGTGTTGCCGAGAAGATCCTGGGAAAGGCGCTGAAGGGCCGGCGCGACGACGCGATCGTCGCGACCAAGGTCTGCGCACCTACGGGGCCGGGCCCCCAGGACAAGGGACTGTCGGCGACGCACATCATGCACGGCCTCGAGCGCAGTCTCAAACTGCTCGACACCGACTATATCGATCTCTACATCATTCACTGGCCCGACAAGGACGCGCCGCTGGAGACGACGCTTGGTGCCATGGAGTTGGCGGTGCGGCAGGGCAAGATCCGATACTTCGGGGCCTCCAACCACAATGCGGCGCAGCTGTGCGAGTTTCTCTGGCTGGCCGACAAGCGCCACTGGCCGCGAGTGGTTTCGTCGCAGATACCGTTCAGCATGGTGAAACGCCATTTCCAGAACGATCTGGAGTTTTGCGCCCGCCATTCGATCGGTGTGACCCCGTACCAGCCGCTGCAGGGCGGCGCCTTGACCGGGAAATACCGCCGCGGCAAGGCAGCGCCGGACGGGTCGCGCGGCGCGGAAAGGCCGCAATGGTTGTCGATCGACGACGGTCTTTACGACACGATCGAAGGCATCGCGAAACTTGCCGACGAGGCCGGCGTGGCCATGTCCCAATACGTTCTGGCGTGGACGCTGGCGCAGGAGGCGATGACGTCCCTGGTCGTCGGCGCCAAGCGAGTCGAACAGGTGGCGGACGCCCTGAAGGCACTCGAGGTTCATATTCCGCCCGAACACCTCAAAAAGGTGGATGAGATCTGCCCGCCGCCCTTCAAACAGGGCGACCCGATCCGGGGTTAGAGCGGATTCATCCATGGTGTAGCGTCCTGAGCTGGCTGCAGCCGCGCCTGACTTTGTCGTGCTGCATCGCCGACCCACTGCGGGGTCGCCTGCTTCGCCCTCCGTGCCAGGCTTGCTTCGCCGACGCTCAAAACGCTACGTC
>CAUZBA010000374.1:0-3761 GCA_963577635.1 Phycisphaerae bacterium | reverse complement strand
GCGCGACCACGACCGAGTGATCGAAGTGATGCTGCCGGGCACGGAAACCGACCAACCGGGGTCCGCAGGCACGCCTATCATCATCACGGTTGATGCCGAGGGCCGAACCTCCATCGGCGGCCAGGTGTTCGCCCTGGCCGAGCTGCAGCAAAAACTGTCCCGACGCGCCGAGCAATATCCCGACGAGCCGGTCGATCTCCGCGGCGATTCCAGATGCGATTGGGGAACGATCATGTCCGTATTCGACACGGTGCGCGCCGCCGGGATGGTCAACGTCCGCCTGCACACGCGCCCGGTGTTGCGGGTCATGGGCGAAGAATGACGCGATCCCTGTCGATCATCGTTCTGACCGCACCGCTGATCGCGGTGACGTTCTGTCCGGCTGCGCCGGCGACCGGCCAAGTCACAACGGTCAGCGAAGCAGCGCACAACCAGTTCGTCCTCGCCTACCGATTGCTGCAGCGCGGAAAGGACGGGCAGGCCGCGGAGGCATTCGACGAATACCTTGGAAATTTCCCGCGCGACGAGAAGCGCGGCGACGCGCTGTACTACAGGGCGATGCTGGACATGCGGGCCGGCAGGCGACCGTCGGCGCTGCGTTTTCTCGCCGATGCGCCCCCACCAAAAATCGTCCCCGCCTACGCCGTGCCACTGCTGGTCGGCCAGTTGCACACGGATCTGGGCACGTACAACCAGGCCCTCACGGCATTGGAAAAGATCGACGTGGAGAAGATGGAGCCGCTGATCCGGGCGTCAACGCTCCACCTGCGCGGCGTTGCGTATCGCGGCGTGAACAACCTGCCCGCGGCGATCGCCCAGATCGAGGCCGCGGCTGCGATCGATTCGCCGTTGCGTGGCCGTGCCCTTCTCGACCTAGCCCGCGTCCTGCTCGCGATGGAGCGCCCCGCCGAGGCGACGCAGGCGCTGCAAGAATGCCTGGAAACGAAAGATCGCAACGTCGCGCCCGAAGCGGCGCGACTTGCCGCCGACCTGGCGTACCAGCAAGGCAGGCACGAACAGGCCATTTCTTTGTACAAGACCATCCTGACCGGATATCAGACGTCGCCGCATTTCCCGGCCGCGGTCCGCGGGACGATGTGGTCGCACTACGGTGCCGGTCAATTCGGCGACGTGCTTGATGTCTTTGATCTGTTCCGGACCACGATCAAGACTCCAGAGGACCGATTTAACCTGTGGTACATCGCAGGGTCCGCGCAGCAGCAACAGGGACGGCACGCGGAGGCAATCGCGCTGTTTGCGTCAGTGCTCGATGACGCCGGGACCCGGCCGATGCTCGACAAACTCCTTTACAAGCTGGCATCGAGCCAGTTCGAGCTGGGACGGTATCCGTCGATGCAGGCAACGTTGAGCCGGCTGAAACAGCAGAGATCCGACTCGCCATTGAACACTGACGGCGCGTTTCTTCTCGCTGCCGCCGACGCCAGGCGCGGGCATACGGTACAGGCCGTGGCCCGCCTTACTGCCATCGTGGACCGCGGCGGTGATCACGCCTACCACGATCAGGCCCTTCTCCAGCGCGGCAAGCTCCATGAGATCGGCGGCCAGCACGCCCAGACCATCGCGGACTACCAGGCGTACCTCTCTCGGGCCACCAACCGTGAGCCGTCCGTCGCAGCCCAGATCGGTGTTCGCCTGATTGATCTGCACTACCGCGCGGGCAATTACGAAAAGTCGCATCGGGCGGCGCGGCAGTTGCTCGGTCCGCCGGACGGCAAGCCGTCGGATGTCTCTCCGCTGATCGAGCAGGAGGCGCTCTACCGTGGGGCGCTGGCGCTGATCAAGCTGAAACGATACGACGCGGCGCAGCAAATGCTGCAGCGCCTGGTCGGCCGGCACCCACTGAACCGGTATCGCGAAGAAGCCGCGTACTACAGCGCTCTGGTGCTCATCGCAATGGACCAGCCCGAGCCGGCGCTGAAACAACTGAAAGCCCTGGCGGTGTCGGAGAAGCTCGATCAGGCACTTCGCGTGCATGCGCTGCGCCTGGCCGGCATCCACCTGCGCCAGACCGAGCGCAACGCAGAGGCATTCGAGACGCTGTCTCAGCTCGAATCGATCGTCGGCAACGATGCGATGAGTACCGACGAGCGGCACTGGCTCGGCAAACACCTGGCACGGAACGGACAGCACGAAGCCGCGCTGACCTATCTGCAGCCGCTGATCGACGACCGTAAGAGTCTGGCGCGGGGGGATCGCGCCGAGGTGCTCTACCTGGCAGGGCTGAGCCGGCGTCACCGCGGGGATCACGACGGTGCCATTACCGCGCTCGACGAGGTCGTTGCCCTCGGCGCAGGATTCGATCTGCGCGCCAGGCTTGAACTGGGTCACACGCTGCGCCAGGCCGATCGCCTGGACCAGGCGATCGGTGCCTACGAAGGCCTGGTCAACGCCAAGCCGACACGCATCGCCGTTGATGCGCTGTTGGGCCGCGCCGCGGCCTACCGAATGCTGGCGCGCCGCCGCACGCATGAAGGCGACGCGGCCGGCGCCGCCAATGCTCGTCACGGCGCCCGCAGCGCACTGACCCGAATCACCACACTGCACGGCACACCGCAGCTGTCACCCCTGCCGCAAATGGCGCACATTGAGTTGCACGAGGTGCTCCTCGATCTCGGCGACCAGACGGTGACCGCGCGCGAGGTTCAACAGAACCTGAAGGAGTTGCTCGACATGTTTCCCGATGGGCCTTACGCCGACTACGCCAAGGCGATGCTGGCCGTAGTCATGAACAACCGTAAGGACGCCATTTTTCTTTTGAAGCGATTGCGAACCAAGACCCTCGATGACGACCTGCGGCAACGCGTTGATACCCAGATCGAAGCACTCCGTGGAGCCGCCCAGTGATCGCTCCGAGACTACACGGCGGCAACCGTGCGGCGTTCGTCGCGGCCGTGGTCGCAAGCGTCGTATCGCACGGCATGGTGGCCTGGTCGGTGTACGACGTTCCGATCGGCCACATCGACCTGCGCTTCGCAGGCGCCTCGAGGCCGGTCCAGCGCGTGCGCCTCGTGGACCCGAGCGAAACGCTGGTACTGGACACGCAGCACACTGACGCGCTGACCCACGAGCCACTCGACCTCAAAGCCGTGGGCGCCGCGCTGCTCGACCCACCAGCGCCGGCATTGCCTGATGCCGATCTGCCGCTCGGCCTGCAACCGGTAGACGACGACGGACACGGACCCGACGCTCTGACGGACGTCGATCTGCCCCAGGCGCGGATGGCCGAGGTCGTCGAGCGGAAGTTGGTCGGTCGCCTGCCGCTCGAGGTGGCATTCGTGGCCGGCGACGCCGAGGGCGCCGCCGCCGATCCGTTTGCGACTCGTGGCGGTCAGGGCGGTGGCAGCGCCGAGGCGGCTGCGCGGCTGTTGCAGCGGGCGGGATTGGGCCAGACCGCCCACCCCCAGCCGCTGGCCCTGGCACGGCCGACCTTCTCCGACAGCGCGGTCATCGATCGTCAAAGCGTTCAGACACCGCTCGAGGCGGCGCACATCGACTTTGCCGCCCTGGCCCTTCGCGGCACGACCCGGCTTCGTGTGCCCGAGCATCTCGACAACGACTTCGACTACGACGTCCAGGTCTTTCGGCCGGACAAGGGACCCGGTTTCTTTCGCGTCGATCTGACCGGCCGAAAATCGCTGATCAAGCTCCGCGCGATGCCCAAGGACGTGGTGATTCTGGTCGACACCTCCGGCAGTGTCCCGCAGCCGTGGGTCAAGGCGACCATCCAGGGCGTCAAGGAC
>CAUZBA010000373.1:0-3774 GCA_963577635.1 Phycisphaerae bacterium | reverse complement strand
TGAAACAGATGCAGGCCCGTCGATGGGGGGGAGGATTTGGGTTGCATAGCATCCGTGCCTTCATGGAACCGGTTTTGCAAGCTTTGGAAACGGTTAGCAGTGATTCCTTGTGATTTATACACGATCTGAATCGCCCAAGCTCTTGGATATCAAGAAGTTTATGCGTTTTTCAGGGACGACTAAATAATGAAGTCTGGTTTCCAGAACGTTGAGAAGAGTTGGCAGGATAACAGGATCTGCAGGATTTACAGGATCGGAATGGGTGTGGGATCGAATGTCCACGCACCCGTCCCTCTGAAATAGCGAGAGAAGATCCTGTCCTCCAAGACTGAGTCTATTTCGGAATTTGCGACAGGATTAACAGGATGAGATGGGGAGTGTTGCCGAATGGCCACACATGCGGACGTTTGAATCAAAAAAATTATCCTGTAGATCTCCCCGATCCATCCTGTTAATCCTGTCAATTCCGGGATCCGACCCGTCTGCAATAATCAGACGTCTTGCGCCAGGCGAATACCTGTAAACTGCCAGCGGGCGTCGGGCGGAAAGAAGTTGCGATAGGTCTTGCGGATGTGCGATGCGGGCGTGGCGCAGGAGCCGCCGCGAAGGACGAACTGGTTGCACATGAATTTGCCGTTGTATTCACCGAACGCGCCCTCGGGGGCGATGTATCCGGGGTAGGCCGTGTACTGGCTCTGCGTCCACTCCCAGACATCGCCGAACATCGACGTGGCGTGCTGTGGATCGTTCGCGTCCGACGATTTTGGCTGCGGGTGAAACTGCCTCGAATCGAGCAGGTTGCCCTCGACGGGACACTGGGCGGCGGCAACTTCCCACTCGTCCTCGCGCGGCAGCCTGGCGCCGGCCCAGCGCGCGTACGCATCGGCCTCGAAATAGCTGACATGGCAGACCGGCGCGCCATGGTTCACCGGCTGCGCTCCGGTTAATGTAAAGATCTGCCAGTGACCATCCGTCCGCCGCCAATAGAGTGGTGACTCCCATTTCTCGCGCTGTACGGTGTCCCATCCATCTGACAACCACAGCTCGTTGCGCTGGTAGCCGCCGTCTTCCATGAACTTCAGGAAATCGCCGCACGTCACCGCGCGGGACGCGACCCGAAATGCGTTCACGTACCGCTCGTGGGCCGGTTTTTCGTTGTCGTAAGCGAAGCCGTCGGCATCGTCGTGTCCGATGCGGGCCATCCCTGCTTTTCGCTCGATCCAGCGGCTTGTCGCGGCGGACTGGTCAGGCGGTGCGCCGTCATCGCGGTATTGCGGCAGAAGCGGATTGTGCCAGAACAACAGCTTCAGGTCGGTCAGGATCAGTTCCTGGTGCTGCTGTTCATGATGCAGACCGAGTTCGATCCGCGCGCTGACCTGGTCGAGATCCCGCCCGGTTGCGGTCGAGAGCAGACTCTCGATCTTTTCGTCTATGTCGCGTCGGTACGCCTTGACTTCATCGAGCGTCGGTCGCGTCATCAGACCGCGATTCGGTCGCGCAATGCGCAGTCCGATGCTGTTGTAATAAGAATTGAACAGAAAGCTGAACCGATCGTGCCACGGCGCGTAGCCCGGCACGTACGGCCGGAGCACGAAGGTCTCGAAAAACCAGGTGGTGTGGGCCATGTGCCACTTGGTCGGGCTGGCACAGTCCGTCGCCTGGGCCTGGCAATCCTCGGCGCTGAGTGGTTCGGCGAGGGCCGCCGTTATTTCTCTCACGGATCGGAAGGTGTCCGCGAGCGACATCGTGTCGATTGCCGTCGTCATCCGGTCGCCTCTTCCAGAAGTTGCACGCTGAAGTGTGCATCCGGATCGGTCCAGACCCGGTGGACATGCAATCCCGCATCGCGCGCGATCCGAGCGAAGCGCTCCAGCGTGTACTTGTGAGAATGTTCCGTGACGATCACCTCGCCGCGGTCGAATTCAAACCGGCGGCCGGCGACCGTGACGTCCTGCCGACATCGGCTGATGAGCCGCATTTCGATGCGCTGATGGGCTCGATCGTACACCGCGACATGCTCGAACTGGTCGAGATCGAAGTTGGCGTCGAATTCGCGATTGAGCACTGTGAGAATGTTCAAGTTGAACCGGGCCGTCACGCCCTCGGCGTCGTTGTACGCGCTCTTCACGATTCGAGGGTTCTTGTCCAGGTCCACGCCGATGAGGATCCCGCCATCGGTCCCCGTCACGTGCCTGGCATTTCGAAGGAACGACGTCGCTTCAGCCCGCGTGAAATTTCCGATCGTGGAGCCGGGGAAGTAAACGATCCTTCTCGCACCATTGACCGTCCCCAGCGGCAAGTCATGCGGTTGAGTGTAATCGGCGCAAAGTGGGAGCACATCGATCTTCGGGTAGGCGCGTTCGATGCCAGTTGCGGCCTGTGCTAGGTGGTCTGCAGAGATATCGATGGGAATGTAAGCAACCGGATCTCGCAGGGCGTCAAGCAACAGGCGAACCTTATAACATGCGCCGCAGCCGTATTCGATGAGCACACAATCCGGCCCGATCTGGCGAGCGATGTCCTGGGCATGACGCTCCATGATCTGCAGTTCAGTGCGCGTGAGGTAATATTCCGGCTGTTCACAGATGCGCTCGAACAGCAGCGACCCTTTCCGGTCGTAGAAGAGCTTGCAGGGAAGCGTTCGTTCCGGTCCGGACAACCCGTCAATGATCTCGGCGAGGGCTTCCTCCTCATAGTTGGCCCGCTCCACGATTTGCAATTCACGTCGATCGTTCAATGAAAAACCCCTGACCGTCTCCGCATCGGATCATGGTACGTGTTTTTTTTGACTTATGGTGGAAAGGACGTCGCCGAAGGACCCCATCAATTCCTCGTGACCATTTGGCGCCCTCCAAGTCTAAAATCGACCGCAAGTGCGGTCAAATAACCTATAATATCGCGTCATACGACCGTTCAAGGCGGCTTAGGCATCCTGACGCGGCGCTGCACACTCAGGATGAAATTTATATATAGGTATCGACACGTCATGGCAGAGCTCGAAAGCCCGCGTCGTCATCAGGATGCGTCGGCCGCCGCGAATTCTGGTTGCACGCCCCGATATGAACTAAGATCAGACAGAATCGCACCCCGGCCGCGTGCCCGAGTGGACCAAGGGGACGGATTGCAAATCCGTTGGGCTTGTCCCGTCGTGGGTTCGAATCCCACCGCGGCCTTTTGACTGCGACGCTTCGCGTCGCGCCGCACATCGTCGCTATCCTTCGTCAAACGCAAGGGGTTGCGCGAACCGGACGAAACGCTATCGCGGTCGTCGTCGCGCTCGTCCTCGTCGCGTGGAATCGTGCCGGGTCGTGTCGGTTCGTTCCCGCGTTGGTGGCACTTTGGGTGGCGCTGCGCATCGTGGTCCGCAGCCTCGTCATCAGTCCCTGTCGCCCGCAGATCGGCCGCATCATCGGCAGGGTTGTCGGAGTCGGGCAGCGCGTCGAGTGCCGCAGACAGGTCGTGCAGGCGCGCATGGGCGTATCTGCCGATGGTCAGCGTCGGCGTCGAATGGCGGGCCAGATCCTGCGCCACCTTCACCGTGGCACCGCTGCCGACGACGCGGGTGATGAACGTGTGCCGCAGTGCGTGAAAGTCCGCGACGCGGCCTACATCGTCCATGTAGGGAATACCGGCGGCCTTCAAGTCGTGGCGAATCATCTCCGCGGTTCGTCCGTGCTGTAGGCGCAAGACCGGCGAGTGCTCGGTCTTGCCGACCAGCCAAGATCGCAGGAGCTCGGCCAGATCGCGGCGGATCGGTTGCACGTCGTTGCGACG
>CAUZBA010000372.1:0-3785 GCA_963577635.1 Phycisphaerae bacterium | reverse complement strand
CTTGCCAATCTCGCCGGCGGCGTCCAGCCAACCCCGCAGACGCTTGAGCGCTTCGGGAAGAAACTCATCGGCCGGGCCCAGTGACGGCAGCCAGAGGCGGTCCCATTCGACAGTGATGAATCCGTCGTAGCCGATACCCAGAAGTCGGTTGACGAATGATTCGATACCGACCGTTCCCTCACCCAACGGCACGAAACCGCTGCCCTCGCCGACGCGGGTGTCCTTGACCTTCGCCAGGCGGATGCGGCTGTTCAAGACCGGCACCGAGACATCGGCCCGTTCGCCGGCAGCTGCTGCGTTCGCCGCGTTCCAGCACATGCCCAGCATCGGGTGGTCGACCTGGTTAAACAGCCACCACCATTCCTTAGCCTTGTTGAAGCTGCCGGCGTTCTCGAACATGATCCCCACACCCAGCGCTGCGGCGGTATCGAGCAAGGGAAGCGTCTGCTTCGCGATGTGCTGGATCACGGACAGCCGGTTGCGACCCGGTTCCACTTCGTTGCCGAACACGCGGATGTGCGGGCAGCCGATCTCGGCCGCGAGTTCCAGGCACGAGGCGACCTCGCTGCGAGCCCGGTGGGCCGCGGTCGCGTCGGTGTGGTGCAGCGCCACTGAGGTGCTCAGGCAGACGGGAGTCAGACCGCCATCCTCGAACTGGCGGCGCAGCTTCGTGCCGTCTCCCAGCGCCGGGTCGCACGCCAACCCGCTGGAGCCCGGCCCGAGCGTGCGCAGTTCGATGCCGTCATACCCCATTTCTGCGGCCTTCTCGACGACCTGAGCCGACGGCCAGTCCGGACAGGCTACGGTGCTGAATGCAAGTTTGATCGCCATGTGAATTCCACAGCTGACGTTCGACTTATCGACCAATCGTCCTTGTGACGCTTCTGTATAGTCGCAAGTCTCAAGTAGTGAGAGTCTCAAGTCAACCGCAAAGGAGGCTCCTGGTCACGAATCGCGACTCGCCGTACCGGCGAGTCCAGCCGACCAGAGTCGCTGTTGAGGCCATCACCTCTGCCGACTTGCGACTCTCACCACTTGCGACTTGCGACTTCCCTTTCACGCCGCACTGCCATCGACGACCGGCAACGACACCTGGCGATCGGCGGTATTCTTCGACTCGATCTGCTCCAGGCGATTCATCGCCGCCGGGTTGGCGTAGCGGTTGAATGCCATCGCCTTGATCGTGCCCCAGAAACCCCCGAAGCTGGAGAACGTGTGATTCACAGCCGTCGGTTCATGGCCGCTATGGACCATGCACTGCTGGCAGGCGGGGTTGCCGCTCGCCCGGCCGTATTGCGACCAGGCGGTCTTCTGCATCAGGTCGTCGAACGAGTCTTCATAGCCGTCCTGCAGCAGGTAGCACGGCTTCTGCCAGCCGAACAGGTTGTAGGTCGGGTTCCCCCAGGGCGTGCATTCGTAGTCGCGCCGTCCCATGAGGAACTCGAGGAACAGCGGCGACTGGTTGAAGCGCCAGCCCCGCCTGCGATTCGAGAGGATCAGATCGAACACTTCGTTGGTCCGACGCCGTTCACGCAGGAACGACTCCTGGTCAGGAGCCTTGGCGTAAGCGTACCCGGGCGAAACCATCATGCCTTCAACGCCCAGGGTCATCATCTGGTCGAAGAATG
Organism: Phycisphaerae bacterium; assembly: GCA_963577635.1. Lineage (GTDB taxonomy): Bacteria > Planctomycetota > Phycisphaerae > Phycisphaerales > Phycisphaeraceae > CAUZBA01. The sequence continues at coordinate 2,157 of CAUZBA010000372.1, read as the reverse complement.
TCCGCACCTCGACCGGGTCGGCGCCATCGAAGAGTGTCGTGTTCGTCGTCACGCGGAAGCCTCGTTGCAACGCGTCGCGGATGGCCTCGACCGCCACCTGGTAGACACCTTCGCGGCAGACCGCGAAATCGTGAGCCTCTTCGGTGCCGTCCATGTGGATGCTGAACGTCAGGTACTTGCTGGGGCGAAACAGGTCCTGATCCAGCTTCTGCTTCAGCAGGATCGCATTGGTGCAGAGGTAGACGTACTTGCGACGGCGCACCAGTTCCTCGACCAGTTCGCAGATGTGCGGGTACATCAGCGGTTCGCCACCGGGGATGGACACCATCGGGGCGCCGCAATCGTCCACGGCGGCAAGACACTGTTCCAGTGTCAGGTGCTTGCGAAGAACGTGAGCCGGGTATTGGATCTTGCCGCAACCGGCACACGCAAGGTTGCAGCGAAACAGGGGTTCGAGCATCAGGACGAGCGGATAGCGCTTCTGGCCTCGCCATTTCTGCTTCAGCACGTATGAAGCCACCGTCACCATCTGCGAAATCGGTACGGCCATGGGTTTGACTCGTGTGGAGCGTCGTGGTGCCGGCCGTGTCGCCGGGTGGAGTGAATCGAATCCTTGATCGCTGACCGCTGATCGTTCAGGGCTGCGCGGTGCCCTTGTATTTGTCGGGGGTGGGCAGTAGCGCGTCGATCGATGCGAGGTTGCCGCCGTCGTTCTTCTCGGCAAAGCTCTTCACCGCGGCGGCGACCTTGTCGGGAATGTCGCCGACCTGATCCGGTGCCATGTCGTCCTTGATGTCGCCGATGGCGCCGGCGATCCCCTTCACTGCGTCGCCGCCGGCCGCGACGATCTTGTCCACCTCGCCCTTCGCGGCTGCGACGCGGGCCTGCATCGACGTCTTATAGGCGCCGTCGGCCGTGGCCTTGGCCAGGCCGCGCAGGCTCATCTCGAGGTCGACCGTCCGGCCCACGACGTAGAGGATACGCAGGCGCTCGGGAGTTGCCGGGGCGTTGGCGTCCTTCTGGAAGTAGTTGTGTCGAACCATGCCCTGCGACCAGGCCACCAGCTCGAACTCGCTGCCTGCCGTGTGGCCGCCCTTGTTGACCAGCTCTTCCTGCGGCACCGTGTGGCAGCCCAGGCAGTTGGCTGCGATCAGGTAAATCCGGTCCTTACGCGTCATGCCCGCGGCGTCGGCCACCTTGTGTCGTTGGTTGCGCTGCTCATCGGTCTCGGCGTCAGCGCTTCCGGCGTCACCATAGCTGTTGTGGACATTGAGCCAGTCGGCGGCCGCCCCGTGGCACGACTGGCACGAGACACCGCTGACCGCCTTGACCTTGTCTTCGACGTTCATCAACGTCGCGTGGCATTGAACGCACAGGCCCGTGCGTCGATAGGTTTTCTTCACGCCCAACTTCTCGGCGATCTCCTTGCCGTCGCGCAGCTTCTTGTATGAACCGTGGTGCGGGGTGTTCTCCCACGCCGTGAACTCACGGGCATGGCAGTTGCTGCACTCGGCCACGGCGACGACCTTGGCCGGATCGATCGCCGCGGTGGCGGATGACGCCAGGGCGGCGCCGATCGCGGTGGCCACGCTCGTGGTCCTCGCAGGCGCCGCTGCGTTCGTGGCGATGTTGCACACCACGGTCACGGCGACGAACAGAACCAACGACACCGGCGCGACAAGGCGCACTGCGAGCCGACCAGCCCGAGTCCCAGTTCTTCCTGATGCGTTCATGGTTGCCATCCTTAAGAGATGGGAGTCATGCCGATTCGGAGTCACGCCATCCGGCCCGGTGCATCCAGACCGGCAACCATCGGTGACAATTATACGTTGCAATCAATATACCGGTTCTCCCAGCCCCTCGCGGTGTCCGGCCGTGCACGCGCCATCCGGAAGTTCTAACCCGCATTTCTCACCAGTTTCACCGCCCAGCGGTCGGGTTCGATCGCTGGCTTCGCCCTTCGTGCGATCCGTCCTCGGGTAGTATTCAGCTACGCCTGCGGAGGATCGCGTGTGCGTCCTTGACAGCGAACGAACCTGCCTCGCTGGTTTACACACCGCGACCGGCCGAGCATCGAAAGCCCCGCCTCAACTCGCAACACCTCAGGATGTTACACCACCGAGCGGCGAAACTGGTGAGAAATGCGGGCTAGAACTT
>CAUZBA010000371.1:0-3834 GCA_963577635.1 Phycisphaerae bacterium | reverse complement strand
CCAGCGAAACTCGAAGCGGATGCCCTGTATCTCCTCGAGATCTTCCAGCCAGCCCCACATCCCGTCCACGCGGAGGATCATGCGGTTGTTAATCGGACGCTGGTACCGCACTCCGAACGCGTATTGCGCCCCCGGTGCGAACCGGTCGGCCACGTCGCCCCTGACCTGAACCGTGGCGAACTCGACGACCAGCTGCTGATCGAGATTGAACAGGTATTCAATCCCCGCCGCCAGCCCGTAGGTGTCGGCGCCGGTGGCGTCCAGCGTCGGGAAGCCCGTGAGGCCGTCGGACTCGAAGTTGATCCCGGTGTTCTTGAGAATGCCACCGGCGCCGCCGTCGCGGGCCAGCGACTGGGGCCGGTCGAATCCGAAAAAGAGGTTGACATAGGGCACGAGCGTCGACGGCAGCGAGGTGATCAGCGAGTTCTCGATCAGAAAGATGACTCCGTCGGCGGTCTGGACCACCCCCGTGTCGGGGTCCTGCCCGACGTTGGCGATGACCCGGATCGAGTTGGAGATCCTGTGGAAGTAGCGCCGCGTAAAGGCGGCCGTCATGTTGTGGTAGTTCCGGTCGAGCCCCTGCTTGTCGTCGGTATAGCCGTAGCCGAGCTCCCAGTACCCCTGCATCGATTCGATAAACGCCGTGACGCCGAAGATCCGCGCCGCGTCGATCCCCGGTACGGCGCCGGTCGTGACCCTGTCGAAGCCGAAGAAGAACGTCACGTCCATGTTGGAGATGTCGAGCGAGCGGCTGTTCCTGGCCGGAATCGTGAACGCGAAACCCGTGAACGCGTCCTCGACCCAGACGCCATTCTGAAACAGCAGCGGGATCAGTCCGGCGGCCACGGGGATGTCGAGCCGGCTCTGCGTGCCCGAGAAGCCGGCCAGCAAAGAGCCCAGGTCGCCCTCGAAAAAAAGCGCGTCCACGTTGCCGTCGATCTCATCCTCGAACTCATGATTTTCGCCGCCGAAATCGAGTCGCGTGAACTTGCCGTCCTTGTCCAGCGGCCTGAAGAATGCGTGGACGCGCTCGGTGCCCGTCAGCCGCGCGTCCACCTCGAGATTGAGGCGGTGGGCCCAGGTCGCCTGCTCGGCCAGGCCCTTGTCGTTGTACGCCACCGCGGTCCGGTAGTCCCCGTAGATCAGCACCTGGGGATACATCGGGTTCGTCTCGCCCAGCAGCGTGGGCGCCGGCCGGAACGCGCCGTACTGAAACAGCTCCCGGCCCCACTCGAACAGGGGCCGCGCCGTCGGGTTCATGTGCTTGCCGCCGTAGATGTCGATCTGGGCCTGCGGGTCGTACGGCTTGTCGGCGTAGTCGGGGTCCGATCGGAACGCCGAGGGGTCGAACGGAACCTCCGCAGCCTGGGGCGACATGTCGATGGGCCCGTGCCCCTGGTCATCGTGCGCTTCGTGACCGGAAGAATCATCATGCGCACCGTCGGCGCCCAGACTCACGGTGGGCCAGCAAATCGCCACGGCGATCGCCGAGATCATGGCGCTACTGAACCGCAGCGAACGACGAATGTGCTTGATGTGCACGGCTGGTCCCCAGGCGGAGAAATCCTGATCGCACGACACCATAGGCTCACTGGCTCACGACGCTCACTCGACGTCGAATTCGACCGTGTACGGGTGAATGTCCACCATCCACTCGTTCATGGCCTGTTCCATGTCGATCGTTGCAAAGACGAAACGCATGAAATAAATGGGCTCGGCGCGGCTGCGCAGGCGCACCGACAACCGATACTTGCCCGGTTTTTTTAGCAGCTTGCCCGACACCCTGTAATGCGCCTTGCGGTTTCCCAGCGGCGGGATGCTGCGGCCCTCCATCCGGACGAACGGCGGGTGGTTCATGACCGTGATCGGCTGGCCGGCCGGTCGGATGAACGGGATCTGGTCGACATCCAGATTGATGGGCAGATACATCTCGCGATCGGTGCCCTTGACATTCGTGGTCAAAAACTTCGTCTGGAGGTTGAACAACTGAAGATCGGGCTTGATCTTTCCCTTCGCGACATCCAGAGAGTGCATGTCGGCCATGTCGCCGAGCGAGTCGACGTAGCCCGACTCCCAGATGTTGTTGCCGTCCGGGTCGGTCAAGGCCACGTTAAGCCAGATCTCAGGTTGGGCGCCGAGCGATCCGGACGGCAGGTTGTGGCCCTCGTTGATGTTGGCCACGACGAAGTGGAATCGCAAAGCCTTCCCCGCCCGCGGCGACTTCTTGAAAAAGGGGCCCGTGATCTTGGAACCGTTATGCATCACGGCGAGGCGCAACTTCTTCTTTTCCTCCAGCAGTTCCAGGTTTTCCTCGACGATCTCCCGCGCTGTCTCGCGATCGAAGGCGTCTTTCCACTCCTCGGGAAATTCGACGACAATCTCCTCTTCTTCGACCTTCTCTTCGAAATCTTCGGTTCCCCATCCGGCCCGGTAATCGAACTTGAGCCAGGCCTGGATGTCGAATTCCGCATTGCGCGGATTATGGGGGAACAGGCCCGGGTGCGCGATTGTGTACCCCGGCCCGTAAAAAGAGTGGTTGTGGTGCACGCGGTTCTCGTCCACCGCCTTGCCTTTGATCACGGCGACCGGGCCCCGCTCGTAGTTGTCCTCACCCAGATCGACGCCGGGCTCCTTGCCCATGTGGCACGCCTGGCAGGTGACGCCCTTGCGATAGGCGGGCGAGGCACGGTACTGGTCCCAGACGACCTCCAGCTTGATGCCCGGGTGCACGTCCACCTGGTGGCATGAGACGCAGAACGCGCTGTCGCTTAGCTGCTCGAACTTGACGCCCTCGCGGTGGATGGGCATGCCGGGCCCCTTGCCGGCTTCCGGCTTGACGCTCCACTTCCCGGCGTTCTCCACCACTTCCGCGACGCCGCTGCCGCCGATGTTGCCGAAGATCGGATCGTGGATGTTGCCCGGCTCGATCCGCCGTGCCCCGTTGAAGCGCTTGCCGTATTGCTCCCGCACCCGGTGGCAGGTGATGCAGGTGACGCCTTCGTTGGAGACCTTCGACTTCTTCCAGAGCGGCAGGTCGCGGCGCTCGCCCAGCGTCGTGCCCACTGACGCGTGGCAGCGCAGACAGAAGTAGCCAACCGTGCCCTGGGCCAGGTCGTTGATACGCTGCTCGAATTTGTGAAACATCGGGGAAATCGACGCGTACGCATGGTTCGACGACGCCCATTCCTTGTAGATTTTCTTGTGGCAGGCGGCGCACTGCGAGGCGCTGGGAAAGTTCTCTTCGCTCAGAAGCTTCCCGTGAGGGTCCACGGCAGGTTCAGCCTCGGGCTCGGCGTCGGTCTCGGGCTTGGCCTCGGGCTTAGTCTCTGGCTTAATATTGTCGGCGGCGGCTGGCGCCTTCTTGGCGGCCGTATCGGCCTCGGGTTCGGCGTCTTCGGCGAGGACACCGGACGAACTTGCCAGACAGAAAGCCGCCGCGACCCAAAGCACCCGCAATCCTCGCGACAGCGGCTCGAGCAAACGAAGCATGCTCGTGTCCGAGAACGTGGTCATAACGCAGCCTCCACTGAGGTGCCCGGCGGCTCGCAAGCCGCCCCCTGCGGTCGCCTGGATTTACGTCGCGGCGCCGGTTCTAGAGCGGCTTAACTTTACCTGTAGCGTCCTGAGCTGGCTACATCTGCGCCTGGTTTTGTCGTGCTGCATCGACGACCCGCAGCGGGGTCGCCTGCTTCGCACTCCGCACCCGGCTTGCCTCGCCGACGCTCAAGACTCTACATCCAAAGTTAAGACGCTCCGAAACAGAATATTCGATATGGGCCTGATGCTCAAGACCAAGCACGGCCCGTTATTATCGGGCCGTCATCGCCACACTCA
>CAUZBA010000370.1:0-3857 GCA_963577635.1 Phycisphaerae bacterium | reverse complement strand
GCCGACGCGCGCGCCGGCCTGCGCGAGCAGGTTCGCTGTCGGCGCCCAGCCGACGCTGACGGCGATGCCGTCGCATGCCACGCGCCGCGCACCGGTCGTAAGTGGTGAGCCCTGTCCGTCCAGGGGCCGAAGCACCGCGGCCTCGATGCTCCACTGCCCGGGACCGGCGACGGCTTCCACGACGGTGTGGCCCTTGAGAATTTCGATTCCGGCCTCGTGGACGCGCTGCCCGATCGGTGTTGGCTCGCCGCCGGGGCGCAAGTCGGAGATCGCCGCGACGGTCGCACCTGCACTATTCAGATCGAGGGCCACGCGGTAGGCGTCGGTGTTGGCCGCGAGGATCACGCAGCGATCGAACGGCCGGACTGCATACAGGTGGATCAGGCGCTGGGCGGCGGACCCGAGCATGACGCCGGGAAGATCGTTGTTCGCGAAGACCGCCGGTTGTTCTATGCATCCGGCCGCCACCAGCATCGCCCGCGCCCGCAGCTTGGTCAGTCGATGCCGATCAAACAGCGCGATCCAGTGATCGGCGTACACCCCGCCCACCATGGTCGCGCAGCGCAGCTCGATCTGATCCAGGTCTGCGATCCGCTGTCGCAATCGACTCATATGTTCCGTGGCATCGCCGTCGAGCGACCACTGCCACGACAGCGACCCGCCCGGGTGCGGCTGTTCATCGACGAGCATCACGCGAATACCAGACTCGGCGGCGGCGACGGCGGCGGCCATTCCCGCCGGGCCCGCCCCCACCACCAGCAGATCGCAGAAGGCATAGTCCTTGGGCGAACGTTCCGCCTCGGTGCCCGTCTTGACGCTGCCGAGGCCCGCGACGGCCCGCATCAGGTTTTCGTAGAAGGGAAACAGGCGGCGCGGCGTGTGAAACGCCTTGTAGTAGAACCCCACGGGCAGGAAGCGGCTGAACCATCCGGTCAGGCGCAGCCGGTCGCCGTACACGCCCCCGACCGTGTTCACGGCGGTGACATCCAGACCCGGCTCGATCGGAAGGACGTCGCCGCGAAGGTTCGTGCGTCGGCCGTCCTCAACCATGACGTTGACGTCGTGGTTGGCCATACTGTAGACGCCGCGCGGCCGGTGATACTTGAAGCTGCGTCCGAGCACCCGAACGTCGTTGGCCCACAGCGCGCTGGTTAGAACGTCGCCGCGAAAACCCTGGTACGTCGCACCCTCGAAACGAAAAGCCACCGGCTGGCTGCGATCGATCCACTCGCTCTGTCGCTGGGGCAGTCGCCTGCTCATGGTTGTTGCTGCGATCGGTAGAGGTAGGTGCGGACGATCTGATCGGTGCGCGTGTCGCGCTCCGCGATGAACCAGGTGGAGCTTGGAATGTGGCACCACCACTGGTGCTTGACGGCCGGCTCGCCGCGGCAGTGGAACACGTAGTCGGCCCATTGTTCGTCACTGGCCCGATCCGGATCGGGCATGGTCCGAACGTCGCCGCCGAACTGGAATTCCTGGATCGGGCGCGGACCATTGACCGGGCAGGTGAGGATTTTCATATCAGTGTCCCACCGCAGCAGCACCCTTTTCGCCGACCAGTTGGAAGTTCTTGAACCGCTCGAGATTGAACGACCCGATCAGCTCATGGTCGCGGTCATGGGCGACGGTCCAAGCCATCGTCTTGCCGCTGATCGGCGTGGCCTTGAATCCCCAGGTGCCCCACCCCGCGTCAATGAAAAATCCCTTGATGGGGGTCGTGCCCATGATCGGCGAGAAATCCGGCGTCATGTCGCACAGGCCCGCCCACTGCCGCAGGACGTTGACGCCCCCCAGGCAGGGGAACAGACCCAGCATGTGCCCGGCCAGCGATTCGGCGAACTCCAGCGTCGAACGCGTCGAGATCAACTCGTAAGGATCGAGCGAACCGCCCACGACCAGCTCGCCGCGCGATGACTGACTGACGTAGAGGTGCAGGCTCGCGGAAACCACGATGTGATTCAGCCACGGCTTGAGTGGTTCGGTCACCAGAGCCTGCAGCGGATGGATCACCAGCGGCGTGCGCAGCCCCAGCATCGCGGTGATCTGCGTCGTCCACCCCGCCACTGCCGAAAGAACCCTGGCCGTCTTGATGAAGCCCTTATCGGTGTGCACGCCGCATACCTCGCCGTCGCGACATTCGATCCCGGTTACCGCCGTCTGTTGATGGATCTCGACGCCGCCGCGGTCGGCCCCGCGTGCGTAGGCCCAGGCCACCGCGTCGTGACGGGCGATCGCGCCCGGGCGGTGGTACAGGGCGCCGTGCACCGGCGGCAGGTGCCCACCGCACGCCAGGTCGATGTCGGGCAACGACTCCTTGATGAATTCGGGGCCGACGATCTCGCTGTCGATACCGATGTGCTTGTTGACTTCGGCCCGCCAGCGCTGCGTGTTCAGCGACGCCGGCGAGTGGGCCAGGGTGAAGTGGCCGCGCTGCGAATAGAACAGGTTGTAGTTCAGGCTCCGTGAAAGGTCCTGGAACAACTCCATGCTCGCGTTGTAGAAACGCGCGCCCTGCTCGGTCAGATAGTTCGACCGGATGATCGCCGTGTTGCGACCCGTACCGCCGCCACCCAGATAACCCTTTTCCAGAACCGCAACGTTCGTGATCCCGTGCTCGGTGGCCAGGTAATACGCCGCGGCCAGGCCGTGGCCGCCGCCTCCGATGATGACCACGTCATACTCCGGCTGCAGCGACTGCGGCGACCGAAACATGCGCGGTTCGGGGTAGCGCCGGGCGAGTCCGAATTTCAACAGCCTGTGGGGCACCTTTGGGTGGTCCTGTACGACGACGCTATCCTATGGATTGCGTGTGGATTGCGTGTCGATCCCTCGTTGTGTCGTCCTTCCGCAGTCCGACCTTCCGCAGTCCGAATAGTGATCTGCGAACACGGGATCCCGCCATGGCACCAACCCGCGTCCAGGCCCTGCTCGACAAGCAAAGCACGATCGTTTTCCCGGGCGTGTACGACACGCTGTCGGCCATGCTCGTCGAGCGTGTCGGCTTCCCGCTGACGTTCGTCTCAGGCTATTCGGTCTCCGCGAGCACCATCGGCGAACCCGACCTAGGGCTCCTGACACAGATGGAGATGATAGAGCGGGCGCGGCGCATCTGCATGAGCGTGACCATCCCGGTCATCGTCGACGCCGACACGGGCTACGGCAATCCCCTGAATGTGATCCGCACCGTGAACGAGCTGATCGCCGCGGGCGCCGCGGGCTGCTTCCTCGAGGACCAGTTGTGGCCCAAGCGGTGCGGCCACATGCGCGGCAAGAAGGTCATCGAGCGCGACCAGTACATCCAGAAGATCAAAGCGGCCATTGACGCCCGCGCCGGGCGCGACTTCTTCATCGTGGCCCGCACCGACGCTCTGGCCGCGGTGGATCTTGATGAAGCCATTGCCCGTGTCGAAGAAGCGCGGATCGCCGGCGCCGACGCAAGTTTCGTCGAAGCGCCCGGATCGCTGGAAGACCTCGAGGAGGTCGGCCGCCGCGCCCCCAAGCCGATCGTCGCCAACATGATCGAAGGCGGCCGAACCCCGGTGCTGCCCAGGGACCGGCTTGAGCAGATGGGTTATGGGTTGATTCTCCATCCGTTGGCGGGCCTGTACGCCGCCGCTGCCGCGATCGAAGCGATCTATAAGAAGCTTCAACGCGATCAGACCACGCTGGGTGCTGAATCCGATCTGATGACCTTTGATCAATTCAACGACCTCATCGGCGTCGAGGCGAAATATGCGATATCTGAGAAGTTTGGAGGACCCTAGTACTACAACGCTACGAAAGCTCAAGATATCATAGTCACTGATCCGATTGATCCTTACGGCCATGGTGGCCGTAAGGAGATTTCGGCATGGATG
>CAUZBA010000369.1:0-3877 GCA_963577635.1 Phycisphaerae bacterium | reverse complement strand
AGGAGTGATAAATTCGGCAAGTGCCTTTGCCACTTGCCGATAGGAAATAAAGGGCCCCAGAGGGGCCCATCGACGGTGACGCGGAAATCGATTGGCGAGCAATCGGGCCAGAGATACAATCAAACCCGATTGACTCCGGGGACGTATACGGATTGAGAGAAACGTGTATCTCGTTTAACCGCGAATGGAACAATCATGTTTGAACGATTCACCGATCGCGCTCGAAAAGTCATGGCTCTGGCCAACCAGGAGGCTCAGAGGTTCAATCACGAGTACATCGGCACCGAGCACATTCTGCTCGGTCTGGTCAAGGAAGGTTCGGGCGTCGGCGCCAACGTCCTGAAGAACATGGACGTCGACCTGCGCAAGGTACGACTCGAGGTGGAGAAGCTGGTCAAGTCCGGACCCGACATGGTCACGATGGGTAAGCTCCCGCAAACCCCGCGGGCCAAGAAGGTCATCGAGTACGCGATCGAGGAAGCGCGCAACCTCAACCACAACTACGTCGGAACCGAGCATCTGCTGCTGGGCCTGCTGCGAGAGCATGAAGGCGTGGCCGCACAGGTGCTGATGAACCTGGGTCTCAAGCTCGAGGAAGTCCGCGAAGAGGTTTTGACTCTGCTGGGTGCCGGCGTCGATGCTGAAGAGGCCGGCGGCGGCAAAGGCGGCGAGGAAGGTTCCACTGGAAAATCGACCAAGAGCAAGACACCGGCGCTGGACAGCTTCGGTCGCGACCTGACGGAGCTGGCGGCCGAAGGGTCGCTCGATCCGGTGATTGGCCGCAGCAACGAGATCGAAAGATTGATCCAGATCCTCTGCCGCCGCACCAAGAACAACCCCGTGCTCCTGGGCGAGGCCGGCGTGGGAAAAACGGCGATCGTCGAGGGGATGGCCCAGAAAATCGTCAACAAGGACGTGCCCGAACTTCTGGACGATCGGCGCATCGTCGTGCTCGACCTGGCCATGATGGTGGCGGGCACGAAATACCGCGGGCAGTTCGAGGAACGCATCAAGGCGGTCATGAACGAGGTGCGCCGTGCCAAGAACGTCCTGCTGTTCATCGACGAGCTGCACACGCTCGTGGGGGCGGGCGGCGCCGAAGGTGCCATCGACGCGTCCAACGTGCTCAAGCCCGCGCTGTCGCGCGGGGATATCCAGTGCATCGGCGCCACGACGCTCGACGAGTACCGCAAGTACATCGAAAAAGATGGTGCCCTGGAGCGACGCTTTCAGACCATCATCGTGGAGCCGCCGAGCAAGGACGAGACGGTTGAGATTCTCAAGGGCCTGCGCGACCGATACGAGGCGCACCACCGCGTTCAGATCACCGACGAGGCGATTCGACAGGCCGTCGAGCTTTCGACCCGGTACATCAGCGGTCGTGTCCAGCCGGACAAATCCATCGATGTGATCGACGAGTCCGGGTCGCGCATCCGCCTCAAGAGCATGAGCAAGCCGCCGGATCTTGCCGAGATCGAGGAGCAGATCGAACGGCTGAGCATCGAGAAGGACGAGGCCGTCAAGGCGGCCGACTACGAGCGCGCCGCCGAACTGCGCGACCAGGCCGAATCGCTGCGCCGCAAGAAGGAGCAGGTTCAGAAGGACTGGAAAGCCAAAGCCAACGAGGTTGACGGCGTCGTGGACGAAGAGGTCATCGCCGAGGTCGTCAGTAAGATGACGGGAATCCCGCTCACGAGGTTGGAGAAGGCCGAGAGCGAACGGCTTCTCAATCTGGAGCAGGAACTGCACAATCGCGTCGTCAGCCAGGACGAGGCGATCGGCACGATCTCCAAGGCGATGCGTCGGGCGCGCGCCGGCCTCAAGGACCCGCGCCGACCCATGGGCGCCTTTATCTTCATTGGGCCTTCCGGTGTGGGCAAGACACTGCTGTCCAAGGCGCTAGCCGAGTTCATGTTCGGCGACGACGACGCCCTGGTGCGCATCGACATGTCCGAGTACATGGAGAAGCACAACGTCAGCCGGCTTATCGGCGCGCCGCCCGGTTACGTGGGCTACGAGGAGGGCGGCCAACTCACCGAGCAGATCCGGCGCCGCCCCTACGCCGTCGTGCTGCTCGACGAAATCGAAAAGGCCCACTCGGACGTGTTCAACATGCTGCTTCAGATTATGGAGGAAGGGCAGCTGACCGACTCGTTCGGTCGCCACGTCGATTTTCGCAATGTCATTCTCATCATGACCAGCAACATCGGCGCCGAGCTGATCAAGAACAAGGGTGGGTTCGGGTTCTCCAATCCGACCGAGGAGTCGAATTACGCAAAGATGAAGCAGACGCTCCAGGCAGAGATCGAGCGTTACTTCCGTCCGGAGTTCATCAACCGTCTCGATGACGTTATCGTGTTCCGGCCGCTGACCCGTGACAACTTGGTCAGCATCGTTGATTATGAACTGAAGAAAGTGCGACAGCGGCTGAAGGACCTCGGCCTGGAGCTTGAACTCGACGAAAGGGCGAGAGATTTTCTGATCGAGAAGGGATACAACCCCGACTTCGGCGCCCGCCCCCTGCGCCGCGCCATCGAGCAGCAAGTCGAGGACACGCTTAGCGAGGCGATTCTCAGCGGGCAGTTCTCGGCGAACCAGATGATCAAGATGACACACGAAGAGGGTGCCGACAATCTCAAGTTCGAGACGGTGGACGCGGCGCCGAAGACCGAAGGCGAAGGCGACCTCGCCGGTGCCGGCGCGGATACGCAAAGTACGTGAGGGGGAAGGCACGTAGGCACGTAGGCACGAAGGGGGGAGGGTTGTTATTCGCATGTCTCGCTGCTTCGGTCTTGCTTTCCCGCATCACGATTGGTCTACTGAATATCAACGCGTCGTTCCGACGTGTGCGACAGTCCCCCCTTCGTGCCTTCGTGCCTCTCTTCTCCCAACGACCGAGAAAAACCGCGTGCGCGTGCTGGTAGGGCGTGTGCGCACGGTCGGCGTGCACGTCACGGTCAAGTAAGGCCCGAACCGAGTCGATGACCTGGCTGGGGCCATCCGGGGGTACCGTCTTTGCGAGTTTCGGGAGACATGCTGTTCATGCCGGTTCTTACGGCAGGTCCACCATTGCGCGGTTGCAGTCCTGGCGGCGAACCACGATGACACAGGACATCCTGAAAAAGGTCCTGCAATCTCCACGATTGCCGTCCTTGTCGGCGGTTGCGATCGAGGTGGTCAACCCCGTTCAGGGGAAGGATGTCACCATTCAGCAGATCGCCGACGTCATTCAGCACGACGCGGCGTTGTCAGGCAAGATTCTCAAGACGGTTAACTCCAGCTTTTACGGCCAGCCACACACCGTCAGCACGATCAGCCAGGCCCTGGTGGTCCTGGGCATGAACAGCGTCAGGGCCCTGGCCCTGGGTTTCAGCCTGGTCAGTCCACTGGATCAATCCGACGGCTTCGATCACCTGGCGTTCTGGCGGCGCAGCGTCTACGGGTCGGCGGCGGCCAGGGCGCTGGCCAGGCACACCGGGCTGGTCCAGCAGGAGGAGGTGTTCCTGGGCGGGCTGCTGCAGGACGTGGGGGTGCTGGCGATGCACCAGACGCTCGGCGCCTCGTACAGCAGCCTGGTTGAAGAAGCGGGCACCGAGCATCGAAAACTCGCGACACTCGAGCAGACATCGCTGAGCACCGACCACGCATCGATCGGCGCCGCTCTGGCGGAACACTGGAAGTTGCCGCCGTTGCTCGTGGACCCGATCCGATTTCACGAAACGCCAAACGGGGCCCCCGAAGACACGCTCAAGCTTATCTACTGCGTGGCGGTCGGCAGTCGCGTGGCCGACGTGTGCCTCAGCGGTGACCAGGGGGCTGCGTTGGAGATCTATCACCGCCTGGTACAACAGTGGTTGGGAATCGGCCAGAAGGACGC
>CAUZBA010000368.1:0-3881 GCA_963577635.1 Phycisphaerae bacterium | reverse complement strand
CCACAACCTCCGCTGGCGACTCCGCAGTCGCGCCGAGCGGGTCAAGCTCGATGGGAAGACCACGTCGGGGCTCTACTCCTGGCCGTCCCATGCCTGGACGATCGGCCGGCTGCGCCAGCTTGTCGAAGAGCACGTCCCGCCGAAGGAGGCAATATTCGTCGGCGAGCACCGCCACGACGTCCTCGTTACCGGAAAATCGTATCTCTACTTCGCGCTCGACCGGCCGGTTGTGGGGCGTTTCTTCGAACTGCATCCCGGCGTGGTGGATACCGCGCCGGCCCAGCGGGAGATCATCAGCGAGCTTGAGCAGCGGCAGACCCCCTTGATCATCCTGGGCCGGAGCGTCGAGAACGACGTCCTCGACCGGCTGCTCGAGACGCATCGAAAAAATCTCCCGGCCGTCGGGGCGACCGACCTCGACGATTACATCGGGCAACATTATGATCTGCTGGAGCGAGTGGATCCGTTCCAGGTGCTCCTGAGGCGTTCGTCCACCGGGGTTTCCAAGACTCCGTCGTCGCGCGGCACCGAATGATCATGTCTGACCTCGTTCTCCTGATTCGCCACTGCGAAGCCACCGGTCAGAACCCGGATGCGCTGCTGACCGATCGCGGTCGCGAACAGGCAATCATCCTGGCGGAGCGATTGCACGATCACACTCCGAAGAAACTGGTTTCCAGCCCGTTCACTCGTGCCCTGGACTCGGTCCGACCCCTGGCCGCGCGTTTGAAGCTCGAGGTGGCGACCGACGACCGACTGGCCGAGTGGCAGATCATGCCCGATGCGACTTCCGATTCGATAGAGCTGCGACAAGTCCTTGACGGGACGCTGCCGGTGCCGGCGCAGGACGAGCCGCGCGACGACGTGCTTGCCCGCGTTCAGGCCGCGCTCGGTGATGCCTGGAGCGATTCGGCACGGTGCACAGCCTTGGTCGGTCATGGTAAGCTGTTTTCCGTGCTGTTAAGCGACCTGACCGGTCGCCCCGCGACCGACATCTGGGTGCGACTGACCAATCCCGACGTGTTTGTCCTGCGTAGGGACGCGGACACGGTTGGCATCGAGCGCCTATGGGATGATTGAAGAATGAGAACCTACAGCCTGAGCACCGCTGCCTTCCGCAAGGCGGATCCTGAGCCGTCGCTTGATGTGATCGCGTCGGTCGGATTCCAATGTATCGAGTTGTCCGGATACGGCAGCAACCTCAACCAGTGGAACTTCGGTGGGGCCGATGATCTGCCGTCGCCGCCAACCGGACGCGCCGCGACGCAAATGCGGCGCGCGATTGAGTCGCGCGGACTTCGGGTCACCACGCTCCACGGCCCGCCACGCCTCAATGTTCTTGGGGCGCCGACCGAATCGTGGCGAACGGCCAGCATGAAGGTTCTTGGCGAGCACCTGCGGTTCGCGGCCGACGTGGGAGCCGCGGGCATGGTCATCCACGGCATTCCCAATCCCGAATTCCTGCCCAAGGAGCAAACGATCGCGGAGCTGACTCCGAAGATGGTGGACGCGATGCGGCAGTCCGTGCAGGATCTGATTCCGGTTGCCGAGCAGTCGGGCGCGCGCCTCCTCCTGGAGAATCTGCCCTACACCGTTGACCTGAACGAACCCTATCCGCTGATGGCCATGCATCAGCTGCGCCCGTTCGTGGACCAGTTCCCGCCCGAGCAGGTCGGCCTCATTGTCGACACCGGCCACGCCTGGACCAACGGCGACGAGCCGGAGTCGGAAATCTTGGTCGCCGGCGATCGCCTGTGGGGAACTCATCTTCAAGACGTGCCCCGAGAAAACCCCCACGACAATCATTGGGTACCAACCACGGGCGAACTGGACTGGCCTGCCATCTGTGCCGCGCTGGATCGCATCGGCTATCAGGGCGCCTGGACGTTTGAGGCGATACACGGGCGCGACGGTGAGACCGCGCAGGAACTGGCCCGCAAATGCTTCGAGACGGCCACATCGTGGGGGAAGTGATCCCCGGCCGGAACCGCGTCGATCCTCGGTGATCGTCACGTCATCATTGATTTGCGGCCGCAGCGCCATCGCGCATGAATCGGTAATCCGCGGCGGCGCCCGCGGCACCGGTGGGTGCAGTGTACGGCCATGGACGGCTGTTGAACGTCGGAATCCGCGCGTCAAATCTGCCGACGTCACGAATCGGTGGTAACCAGCGATGATCTTCGAAAAGTCGAATATCATCGTCGCTTGTCGCGTTGGATGATCGGCCCATCCGGAACGCGGTATTCCGCACATCGAGCAGACGGCTGGGTGCCGACAGGCCCGCACCCCGAATGTTGATCCCACGCGGTGCGGGTGCATTCGAAAGACCGTTGCCGTTCCGCTCGTAGGTCGTCTGCTTCAGCTGCGGTCCCGAAGCCATCGCCGTCGCGACCGAACCGGGTTGAACGCCACCCGACGACGCGCCCGCATCCGTGGACTGCCAGGAGTTCATTTTCCGCACAACGTTGGCGATCACCTCATCGGAGTCGGTCAAGGCGACCATCGGCGGTTCCAGCCAGATGTCGCGGGATGAACGCGGCAGCGGAACCATGGTTCGAGTCAAGCGGTCGGGTGGGCCCATCGTCGTTGCGGACCGGGTCTGAGCGTCAAAGAACAGCGGGGGTCCGAGCAGAACGTCGTAGCCGCTTGCGAACGTGGCCCTGACCGGCGGCCGAATCGTCGCCGGCAGGGCCGTGGAACGAAGATCGGCGATACGTCCCTGGTACGCCGGCACTGGTCGCGCCTTTCGCGGGCGATTCGCGCGCCGCGGACGTGGGCGCGGGGCTCGAGTGGGAAACGCCGGCGCGCGGGCCATCGCAGCTAACGGCGGCGAAGGCAGGCCGTCGACGACCAGGCCCGTTCGCTCGTGACGCAGGAGGCGTGCGTACTTGACGCTCGTGCCGGTCACGTCGATCCGCTGCAGTTTCGCCAGCGATGCCAGGCACGCCAATCCCTGATCAGTCACGTTCGTGCCCGACAGATCCAGCGTTCGCAAATCTTGCAGATTGCTGAGATGGGTCAGACCCGCGTCCGTCACGTTGTTGTTCGAAAATTGCAAATGCTGCATGTGCCGCAGCGGTGCGAGATGCGCTAAATCCATGTCTCTACCGCCTGCATCGATCGTCAGTGAGATGACGCGTTCGAAGAATCGTAGATTGAGGCGGCGTGCGATGGATGCGATCGGCGCCGGTCCGACCGGCGCGGTGTTGACCTTCGATACCACGGCCATGAGCTTGCTGAGCTGCGCCCGTTCAACGGCGTAACCCCAGGCCAGCCACCCGCCGAGAAGCGATGCGGGCAGAAGCGATGCAAGTCCGATGACCCCCATTCTCATCAATGCCGACAACCACCATCCGCGATCAATGACGGGCTGATCTCGCTGCCAGGTCGAAAGACCGCATTCGGGGGATCGGCGACGTTTCGGCCGAAGATCAAAGCCGCACCTGCGACACAGGCCGCGGCGTTCATGTCTCCTGTGGTAGACGGCCTCGAGGCAAGCCTGAATTGCCGGCCACGATCCGAACAGGATCATGACAACAAAGTAGTCCACGAAGACCGTGGGCGCGGGCGGCAACGTGACCCGTCAGGGTCCATTAGAGGTCAGATTTAATCGGGGATCGACACGGCCCCAGAGAAGTGTGTGTTGTGCGGCGGTTGTGCCCGCAGTGTCGCCTTGGGCCGGCACCGTGAACCATCCGTGACGAAGTGCACCGTGCTTCTGTATGAATACCTGCGAGCCCAGTACGAAATGAGATTCCCATATCCAGTTGGACAGCCAGAGTGCCGCACACAGCGCCGTTATGGCCCAGCAGGCCTTGCAGGCCCATGGTGCCGTGCGCTTCCCCCAATTGATGAGGGTCGAATCGCCCACGGTGTCACGC
>CAUZBA010000367.1:0-3882 GCA_963577635.1 Phycisphaerae bacterium | reverse complement strand
AGGCGGTTGTCGACGCAGAGAGGCTTGGACTCTTGGGGGGGGCGATATATTGGTGACCGTGAGACCCGGAGGCGTAGCCGGGAAGAGTTCAAATGGGAAATGTCAGTCTACAAAGTAATCATTGGATTTGGCTCTTGGGTCGTCCGTACCCCAATCGATTGGCTTCTGCATCTTCTCGAGTCGCGGGACATGTTTGGAGCAATGTATATATGCCTCTTCGACCGTGACAACGACCCACCTTTCCACAACTCCGGTCTTTGCCGGATCATTTTCCACAAGACCTTCGGCAAGAGATTGCGGAAGCTCGTTAGTCTGGTAACTGTTGGCGGCTCCGTTCACATGCAATCCGACAGTGGTATCAAAGAAGTCGAGAAACACCAATCCTACATGCGGATTATCGAGGATGTTTCCAAGGCTTGCGAACACACCATTTCCCCGAAGTTCCGGGTAGGCCAAAGTGGTCGCATCAATCACGTTGATGAATCCCGATTTCCCAAACCGTGGAGAGCAGTCGCAGTTTCCGGCGACGTCTGCCGTTGCGACAAAGAACATTTCCTGGTGCTGAATGAGATTGATCATGGTCGCGTTCAGCGACCGTAGCATTTGACGCTCGTAGAACCGATCTGCCCTGACAGATGATCCCATTTCTTGCTGAAGTCGACGCTCGCCGGTTGCTTCGGATGCCATTTCATGAAAGCCAAAACGAAGAGCGTTCCATGTGAAGTGCCTCTGCAGTGTCGGACCGTCCGAGTGCCTTCACGGCACTTCACATAAAACGGGTTGAACTGAGATAAGGTTAGTTCTTGAAGAAGCGACGGAGCGACGAAGCGACGAAGGGGTCGCATGCGTTGTAGTGTGTGATCGTTTCGGACGATGATTCATGACCGAGACCCGAATCTCAGCAGGCTTTCGCAGAATCCGGTAGGCGCCACGAACAACGACCTCTTCGTCGCTCCGTCGCTGTTCGCGCCCTCATCTCAGGGCCGCAGCACTGCTTTAACAATACTTCCCCCGTGCATGGTTTCGAAGGCTTCGTGCCAATTTTCGAGCGGCCAAATGCCGCCGATGATCGGTTCCACGTCCAGGTCGCCGCGGGCGAGCAGGGCAATGACGCGCTCCCATACCGGCCAGTTGTGGCTGAAGCTGCCCTGAAGTCGAATATTTTTCTGTACCAGTGGATCGAGGCTGAACCCCAGGGGCCGCGGCCCCCAGCCGACCTTGGTGATCCATCCTGCGGGGCGCACGATCTTCAGCGCCGTTTCCAGGGCAACCGAAACCCCCGTGGCGTCGATCACGCCGTCAGCGCCCAGGCCGTCGCCACCGGCCGCCCACTCGGCGGGATCGCCGACGATGGGCTCGCAACCGTAACCACCGGCAATGTCGAGCCTCGCGCGGTCCTGTTCCAAACCCGATATCGCCACGACGGCGCCCTGCATCCTGGCAATCGCGGCACAGAGGATTCCAATGGGCCCCGGACCAAGGACGACAACGCGGTCGCCGGGCTTGATTCCGCTGTTGTTCACCACGGCGTTGTACGCCACGCTGCAGGGCTCGGTTAGCGCCGCCTTCTCGAACGTCAGGCCGTCGGGGACGCGGTGCAGGATCCTCTGCGGCACAGCCACGAAGCGGCGCATCGCGCCGTCCACGACGGCGCCGAATCCCTTGCGTCCCGGATCGAGGTTGTAGAGTCCCTGCTTCGTCAACGGGCTGTCATGATCAACGACCGCATGGGTCTCGCTGACCGCGTGGTCGCCCGGCGACCAGCCCGTCACGTCCCGGCCCGTTTCCCGCACGACCCCCCCGAACTCGTGACCGAGCACGACGGGATATCTCATGTCCCAGCTCTGCATGCCAAGCCACATGTGCAGGTCGCTGCCGCACACGCCCACGGCCTGCACCTCGAGCAGGACCTCATCGGGCCGGATCTCGGCCCGAGGCATCTCGCGCAACTCCACACTGCGCGGCTCCGGCCCGTAATTGACTAGTGCAAGGTTGCTCATTTAGGAGTTGATAGGATTAACAGGATGGGAACGGATGATCAACAGGATCCGATCGGGGGTGGGCGTCGGTACTGATGAAGGTGTGTTGACAGAACACGAAAGCCCTATCCTCTCAATTCGAACAATCCTGTAAAATCTGTCTGCGCCCCTCTGATCTGATTTCCTGCCTTTCTGTTTTTCTGCTCTGACTTTCCCCCGCACACGATCGGATCCTGTAGATCTCTTTTTCCATCCTGTCGATCCTGTCAAAATCCTACCATCTACCCGCCTTGTGCTACGTCAAACACGCGCCGCCACCGGCACGTCGCCATAGCCGTGAACTTTTTCGCAGATCAGCCGCAGAGATCCCTCGATGTCGCCGTCGGCGGTGCGGAAGGAGTCGGCGTCGATGGTCAGCGGCGCCCCGAGCACGACCAGCGGCGCACCGTATTCTGGCGTCTTGACCGCCTGCTCGATCGACAGGCCACCGACCGCCTGCACCGGAACACCCACCGCCTCGACAACCTCGCGCAACTCGTCGAGCGGGCTGGGCATGCGCTCGCCCCGGGCCGCGATGCCGCGGCGCTCGTCGTACCCGATGTGGTGGATCACGTAGTCACAGCCCAGATCCTCCAGGCGCCGGGCCCCGTCGACCATGTCGGCGCAGGCCAGGTTGTCGCCCATGACCTCGATGTCGAAGTCGCGCCCGGCCTGGACGACACACTTGATCGTTTCGTCGTGAGCCCCGGCCATGACGACCACATGCGTCGCGCCTGCCCTGGCCATGATCTCGGCTTCCAGCCAGCCGCCGTCCATGGTCTTCAGGTCAGCGACAATCGGTGTCTGCTCGAACCGCTCCCGCATGGCACGCACGCCGTGCATCCCTTCGGCAATGATCAGCGGCGTCCCGGCCTCCAGCCAGTCGACACCCGCGAGCATCGCCGTCTCGGCAGTCCGCACCGCTTCGTCCACATCGGTGAGGTCCAACGATATTTGAACAATCGGTTTCACGTTCGACAGAATATCAGGACCAAACGAATGTCGCGAATGACATGAGACGCTCAACAAAATTTTTGACAGGATCACAGGATCACAGGATCACAGGATTGACAGGATTTACAGGATGCGGTCGGGTGTGTGGTTTTTCAGTTTCGACGTGTCTGTTCACAACCACACAAATAAACAATCCTGTCGATCCTGTAGATCCTGTGATCCTGTCAACTCCCCCTCTTCTGTTGGATCACTCCTGGAACATCCCCGGCGCGACGCAATCAACGCCCACGATGCCGCCGCCGAGTTCGGTAACGATCTGCGTCAGTTGTTCCCATAGATAGACGGCGTAGGAAGGATCGAGCCAGAGGCGGTACAGGCGCCCGTCGCCGTGCGCCCGGGGAAGGATCGAGCACGACACGCCCGCCACGCGTGTCATCAACAGCCGGTCCGGAGCTTCGCGGACCACGTCGACGCCGCAGGTCTGCGCCATGACGACCGACGCTTCGGGACCGGCGAGCAGGAAGCTTGCATCCTGCCGTTCGACCTGCCACGCGAGGGCGTCGGCCTTGTCCAGCTGGTCGCGCAGGCGGGCCGCGACCCCGTCCTCCAGAAAGAATTCGTCAACGCCGACGCGCGCGATGAGACCGCCATCGACAGGTCGCGCGGTATCGTAGATCCCTGACGGAACCGTCACGCCCTGTCTCGACAGCCACCCCGCGGCACCGGGCCCTTTCAGGCCGAGTTTTGGCAGCGTGCTGAAGTCGCACAGGGCCACGGTGGCCAGGTGCGCCGTCTCGGCCCGCAGATCCTGCACGCGCCGAGCGATCGTCGCGCCGCCGACGCTTGACCAGTGCGGTCGATGCACGTCCAGAAGCTCGTGCACGGGACTCTGTCGTGTGTCGCGCACGTC
>CAUZBA010000366.1:0-3893 GCA_963577635.1 Phycisphaerae bacterium | reverse complement strand
CAGGATACCCACGGCATCTCCGTCCGGCACGTGGGTGTTGCCCAGAATCAATTCGCCGTTGGAACCGGTGATGGACCAGTCGTGGATCGTTGACATGATTTAGAGCGGTTTCACTTTAACTGTAGCGTCCTGAGCTGGCTGCGCCTACACCTGGCACAGGCCGTATCCCGAAGATTCCTCTGACGTCGATCGGCAGCGGCGCCAGCTTGCGGCGTCGGCCTGCATCGCAAATGCGTTACAGCATCGCCTGCTTCGCCCTCCACGCCAGGCTTGCCTCGCCGACGCTCAGAACACTACACCCAAAGCGAAAACGCTCTAGCAGGACGCTGCAAAACCCCGGATTCTGGCGTTCGCCCAAAAATCTCCAATTTGAAACTACCGCTCTCGCTTCGCAGATCGAGTCCAAACGCGTTGAAGGCGAAACTTTTGAAAATCTCAGGTACACGTTTTTGCGCCGAACGAGTTTTGCAGCGTCCTGCTAGTTCAAGGCCGGTCGAGTCGCACGCGCTTCCAGAAGTGTTTTCATGCCGCGAACTTCCTCTGCCATCTTGGTGTTGGAAAACGAATCGATGATCTCATTGCCGATCCGCAGCGCCGCGGACCAGTCTTTGTCGTGCACCGCCATCTTGAACTGCACGCCGAGGTTCATCCGTTTCTTCGTGATGACGCCGCGAGCGGCCTCACGCAGTGGCTCGGCCTCACCCTCGCCGAGGTAAATATCCAACTCACGCAGCAACTGCATGGCCCGCTCGACGTCGTCGCGTGCGGAGGCTTCGAGAAACTGGCGATCCAGGTTGTGCTTGTACTGGTGCCATGCGTCATCGATGCGACGGGTCATCTGGATGGTGTGTTGGGAATCGGGGAAATGGTGGGCAAACTCGCACACCTGGGAGTGTGACGCTTCCCAGTCCTGTTTTGCCAGCAGCACATCGAACTTCGCGTGCGCGTCGGTGACGTGCTGGTCGACGCACCGAGATCGCGCCGCAGTGACACGGGATCGCCACCGCTCCGCCTCCGCGCCGTCGCCTTGGACCCTGACCACCTGCTCTACGAGCGCATCAGCGCTGTCAAAGTCGCCCCGATCGATTTCTTCCCGGATGGTCTGTCGCAACGCCTCGCGCTGTCTTTTTCTGTAGACGATCTCCTTGGCGGTCTCACTGAACATCAACCGGTCGTTGGTCAGTCTCAATTGCTCGATCGCGGTCGCAAAATCCTCGCGGCGAACCGCCTGGCGCGCTGCGATCGACAACGCCGAGGCGATCGGATAGAGCGCCGCCGGCAAAAGAACCGCAATGACACCGAGGCCGAGCAGCGTCATGTTGTCGGTCCGAATCGCGAGCACCACGCCAACGACGACCAGGGTCAGACCCGCGATCAGAATCGCGCCGTAGATCAGTACCAGCCGCAGATCCAGGGGTTCGTTCTTGCGGTTGCGCTTCATGGTGGTTTGAACCCAGGAAAGGTGATTCCCCGGTTCATTTATCTTAGGCACGTCGTCGCCGACGTCGAGCACTCGCCATGGAGCGGATTCGCATTAATAGGTCAAAGCGGTGCGATTTCTATGCGGGCTTTGCAATGGGTACAACGGGTTGATTTGCGTGGCGCAGTTCCGATCGGACCGTGCTCGATCGCCGCCTGCGCGGCGTAGACACACAGACCCTCCGGCGTGCACGGGCCGAACGCGTACCGGCGACCCGCCTCCATCAGCGTGGGGCATTGCGGCCCGGGCCCGTCCGTGAGGCGAGCCGACCAACGCACCGTTGCTGCCTGCTCGACCGCGGCGGGGGCCTTCTCCCCGGTCTGGAATGCTTGACTCGATTCGACCACCACGTCGCGTCCGGCGTCGAGGGCCATGTTGGCCAGACGATCCGCGTCGGCGTTCTGCTGCCGCAGAATGTGCTCGACCTGCCAAGCGCCGAATCGGCCCAGAAGGGTCATCGCCTCTTTGTGGCGGCGCTGCAGCCCGGGATTCTTGACCCTGTATTCACCGTTGATCTGGCGTACCATCAGTTGAGAATCGCTGCGGATCAGCAGCGCCTCGGCCCCAAGCCGCTCGGCCAGTTGAAGCGCCCGGATCAGGCCCTGGTATTCGGCGACGTTGTTGGTAGCGCTGCCGAGGAAATAGCCCGCCTCGTGGAGCACCGTCGCCGCGTCGTGATCGTGGATCACCACACCGGCCGCGGCCGGGCCGGGATTGCCACGTGCGGCGCCGTCAATGGATATGGCCAGCTTCACTTCACGGTGATCGACGTCTTCAGCGCCTGATCGATGTAGAGAATACGAGCGCAACTGGTGCAGCACACGAGGGCATCGGGCCGCGCCAGAAGCGAGTTGACGTGTTCGAAGGGTACGGACATGTAACAGCCGCCGCACGTATAGGCCATGTTCCTGCGATCTTCTTCGATGATCTCTGCGAGGGCCTCACCGTCGCAGTGCTCCGACAGACGGTTGAACAGGGTGCGCGTGTCCAGGGGCAGCGCCTCCTCCGCGACGTTTCGTTTGGCGGTCAGATCATCCAACTGCTGGCCAACCCGTTCGCGGCACTCGTCGACCTCAACCAGGGCGGCGTCGACCAGCTTCCGTCGATCCGCCATCTTGTCCGAGAGTTGATTCTTCTCCTGCTCGATCAATTCGAGACTGCTTATCTGTTCGAGAGCCTCGTCCTCAACTTTGCTCATCTCGACCTTCATCGTCTCGGCCTCGATGAGCAGGGCCGAGTATTCCTTGTTGTTCGTGACGGTGTTCATCTTCTGGCGAAATTCCGCAATGCGCTGCTCTATGTCGCGGGCCTGATGCTCGAGGCTCGCGACCCTGGCTTGGCGGACCTTGAGCTGCTGGGCCAGTTCGTCGTGCTGTTGCAGCAACTGGTCCAACGTGGCTTGCTGCAAGGTGTGCCGCCTGGTTGCCCCGTCGCGTTGCCTGCGGATTCCGCGAACCTGCTTGTCTAAGAGGAACAGTTCGTACAGCTTCTGTTGCATGGTCATCCGGCGGGTCTCCGGGGTTGAGCCGGCGTGGATCGCAATCGGTCAGGATACCATACTTAACGGCCGGAGGCCAGAATAGGCCGAATCGGCTGCCAGCCCGTACTTCTCACGAATTTCACCGCCCCGCGGGCGGGTTCGGGGCACCCCAATCGCAATAGTCTGTGATTGGGGACCCCCTCGTCCTCGGTGCGATCCGTCCTCGACGCGGTATTCGGCGACGCCTGCGGAGGATCGCGTGTGCGTCCTCGCCGGCGAACGAACCTGCCGCGCTGGTGTGCCCACGGTCACCGGCCGAGTATCGAATGCCCCGCAGAAACCCAACACCGTGCCTTGACACAACCGAGCGGCGAAACTCGTGAGAAATGCGGTCTGGGCGGTCTTGAGGATCGCCGACAGGTTTCTTATACTTGCCCGCACCAACGCGTCGGGGGTGTAGCTCAGTTGGGAGAGCGCTTGCATGGCATGCAAGAGGTCAGGGGTTCGAGCCCCCTCACCTCCATGACGCAAACCCCTAAGCGCAACGCGCTTAGGGGTTTTTAATTGCTGGTTCTTGAATCCGATATGGGTCTGGTTCTATGTGGGTGCTATGTGTGGGCGGGCCCCAAACCCTTGAATGTGTCGCTTGTCTTTAGTATCGACGACGGATCTTAGTCTGTAAGCGTTTACGGCGGTGTTAGCACTCTGTTGCATCACCGGCTGAACGGTAGAGGAATCGCTCACCAAGGCCAAGGCTGGAGATGCGCAGGCGATATACCTCTGACCTTGCCCCCTGAAACGAGTCCATGTCGAATGTTAGTGAATTCGTCATGGACGCATTCAGGGAAGGGCAAGGTCAACGGTTACGTGGAGAGCTTCAATGGGACACTGGCAGACGAGCTGCTGGAGCGCGAGATCTTCTACACGCTGTAC
>CAUZBA010000365.1:0-3902 GCA_963577635.1 Phycisphaerae bacterium | reverse complement strand
GCGTGGCGTGTGGCGGACGTAGGCCGAACCCGTGCGTGTCTTTGGTGCGGGTACCTGGATACCGATGACGAACTCGCCCCGGCCGAGGTCATTCTTTCCGGGGCCTTTCATGAAGTCTTCCACAGCCATCGTTCGCCTGCCGCGAGGACCGGCGATCTGGACTTTGGCGTTGTGAACGATCAAGCCTGGCGCCGTGTCGGCGGACGGCGCGGCGTTGCACACGTTGCCGACGAGAGTCGCGCGGTTCCGGATCTGAATCGAGCCGACGAAGGTAGCGCCCTGGGCGATCGCGCCATATCGCTTCACGGCAACGCTGGACAACTCGACCTGACGCATGGTGACAGCCGATCCGAGTTTGAGGCCACCCTTAGCCGTGTAGCTGATGTCGGTCACCCCCGGCAGCCGTTTACAGTCGACGACGGCAGGCGGACGCAGGATACGATCCTTCATACGGACGAGCATATCTGTTCCGCCGGCCAGGACAATGGCCTTGGGCTGCTTCCGAAGGATCTCTATGGCTTCTTTGACTGTTTTGGGTTGATGGTATTCGAAGGCTTGCACGGTTCAGTCCTCCCTGGCCTGTTGGAGCGCGGTCAAGACGCGTTCTGGGGTCATCGGTATTTCCGTGACGCGGACCCCCACCGCGTCGAACAAGGCGTTGGCGATCGCCGCGGCACCCGGAATGATGGGCGGCTCGCCCACCCCCTTGGCGCCGTAGGGGCCGTGTTCGCATCCTTCCTCGACGAGCACGGTCCTGATGTTGGGCATGTCGGGTGCGGTCGGAATCGCGTAGTCGAGGAGGTTGGCGTTCCGAACGCGCCCCTCTTTGTCGTAGATCATGCCTTCCATTATTCCGTACGCGATGGATTGCGTCGCGCCGCCCTGGATCTGTCCCTCGACCAGCATCGGGTTGAGGGCTCGCCCGACATCCTGCGCAGCGACAAGGTCGATGAGATGGACACGACCCGTGCCTGGGTCGACTTCGACGGTTGCAATGTTAACGGAGTAGGACGGATAGGTGGGAATCTTGCCGACGATCCATTGTCCGGTGACCGGGCCGTCGTTGGAATTCATGGCCGATGTAGCCACGTCCGAGACGGATACGTAGCGCCCGGGAAGGCCGATGACGGACACCTTCCCGCCTTTGAGCTGCAGGTCGGCAGGCGAAGCCTCCAGCATGTCGGCGGCTTCAGTCAGGAGTCGTTCGCGCGCCTTTTCGGCGGCCTGTCGAGCGGCCGTACCGGCAGTGTAGGTGGCTTTACTTCCGGCGCTGAGAGAGGTGTAGGGGACCTTGTCGGTGTCGCCCAGCTTGACGGTGACCTTGCCAACGGGCACGGTCAGGACTTCAGCCACGATCTGGGCCATCACGGTGTGGAGCCCGGTGATGTCGACTTGGCCCGTGAGGACCTGGACTGATCCGTCGCCGGACAGTGCGATGAAAGCGTTGGAAGGGCCCGATCCGTTCTGCCAGTCGCCGCAGGCAATACCCATGCCCTGATTCTTCTTGAGACGGGATTTGCCCCATTTTGCCGCTTTGGCGGCGGCGCGCATGGTGTCGGCAAACCAGTCGTGGGCGAGGGTTACGCCGCTTTGCGTGCGATCCCCCTTCCGAACAGCGTTCTTCAGTCGGAAGTCGATCGGGTCGATACCTAGTTTGTGGGCCAGCGCGTCGATGTTGGACTCGCGGGCGAGCGCGGTCTGAGGTGCGCCGGGCGCCCGATACGCACCTGGCGTGGGCTTGTTCGTGCGGACGCCGAATCCCTCGAGCCGAACGTTGGCCACCTTGTAGGGCCCGATCAGACGTGGGAGGGATCCGTTGCGACCACCGATTCCGCCGTCCCAGAGGATGCGACCTTCGACGGCGGTGATGGTGCCGTCCTTGCTGGCTGCTGTCTTCAGACGAACCCAGCAGCCCGGAGCGGGGTGTCCATCGAGGAATTCTTCCTCCCGGTTGATGAGAATTTTGACGGGTCGGCCCGTCCGGATGGAGGCCAACACGGCTTGTGCTTCGCAGAACAGCCGATTCTTGGCGCCGAATCCACCCCCCATCTCGAGGGGAACGACGCGGAGTCGACCTTCTCCGATTTTGAGGGCGTCGGCGACCGCGCTCCGGATGTTGAAGGAGCCCTGACAGGATGTCCAGAGCGTGATCCGGCCATCCGGTTCGGCTCGGGCCGTACAGCTGTTGGGCTCCAAGTAGGTCTGGTGCCAGTAGGGCGTGCGATATTCATTTTCTACGATGGCATCGGCTTTGGCGAAGGCCGCGTCCACGTCGCCCAAGACGATTTCGCTCCGGTCGGCGACGTTTCGGTATCGCTTGCCGTTCTCGTCGCGGACATCCAGGTTCTTCGCGCCACGGACGGATACGGGCGCATTCGGCGCGATACCGGCGAGCGGGTCAGTGGTCGAGCCAAGCACCTGATAATCCACTTTGATGAGTTCGAGAGCGTCGATGGCGATGTCTGGATCTTCCGCGACGACGACGGCCACCTTGTCGCCCTGGTAGCGGACTTCCTTCCGCGCGAGGATGGTGAGGCCGTCCGTGTCTTCGGCAGTGATGACATCCACGACGCCGGGCAGCTTTCGTGCCTTGCGGACGTCGATGGATCGAATGAGGGCGTGGGCGTGTGGACTGCGAAGGATTCGGCCGTGCAGCATGTTCGATAACTGAATGTCGTCGGCGTAGAGCGTCTGGCCCGTCACAATGTCGGGGCCGTTGAGTCGTCCGACGCGCTTGCCAATGGTAGTCAGGGTCTGGTTCGGCATAAGTCACTCCGTTTAGACGTGTGATCAGGATACTCCCACTGACGGCCTGTGACGTGGGGCACGCCTGCCGACTGGGCTTCTCAGTATATTTGTATGGATGCAAATCTGCCAAGACTGAATGCACCGATGTCCCAACGTAGATCTGGAATCTCACAAGATGCGGCGAACTTTCACATTTCTCTTCGTGGTCATTGGGTCCGCACTGCTCCCGGTCGAGGCGTTCGGGCAGTCCGACCTGGCGATTCAGGGTCAGATCCTGTTCGTGACCGACCGTGACGGCAACGATGAAGTCTACGTGATGAGTCCGGACGGGACCGGGCAAACGAATATCTCGAACGATGCCGCGTCGGATTCCCACGCCCGGTGGGGTCCCCGGGGGCGGAACGTTGTTTTTGTGAGTGACCGGGACGGGAATCTTGAGATCTACCGGATGCGGGACGACGGCTCGGACCCGATCCGACTGACGACCGACGCGGCTATCGACCTGGAACCTGATTGGTCGGTGGATACGGGGTCGATCACTTTCCACACGAACCGGGACGGAAACTTCGAGATCTACGCGATGGACGCGGATGGGACGAACCCCGTTCGGCTGACGACGGACGGCGCGGATGACCAGCACCCCCGATGGTCGCCCGACGGGGCACAGATTCTTTTCCAGTCGATGCGAGACGGTGATTGGGAAGTCTATAAGATGGATGCCGATGGGATGAACCAGACGCGATTGACGACGGATGCCGGTGCTGATGAGTTTGCGGTATGGTCGCCGGACGGAAGTAAAATCGCCTGGTCGACCGATCGAGACGGGAACTCTGAGATCTACACCATGGATCCGGACGGCACGGGTCCTGCGCGGCTGACGAACGACGCAGGTAACGACGTGGAGCCATCCTGGGCGGCCGACGGCACGAAACTCAACTGGAAGACGGACCGGGACGGGAACAACGAAGTCTACGTGATGGCAAAGGATGGGACGGGCGCAGGCAATCTGACGAGCAATGCGAACTCCGAGGCCGATCCTTCCCCTCAACTGCTGCGAGGAATGGGTAAGACGATCGTCGGTTATCCGCTGATTCGCCTGATCAAGCTGAGAAACAACGGGGCGACCGCCTTGAATGTCAGCACCATCACGTCGA
>CAUZBA010000364.1:0-3906 GCA_963577635.1 Phycisphaerae bacterium | reverse complement strand
GCCACATCGGTCCCGTCCACCAGGATTCGACCGGAAGTCGGTGGCAGGAGGCGGTTGATCAGCCTGAGCGTCGTCGTCTTGCCGCAGCCGGAGGCTCCGAGCAGGACGAGCGTCTGCCCCTGCGAAATCTCCAGCGACAGGTCGCGGACGGCGAACCCCGATTCTCCATCGAACCTCTTGGATACGTCACGGATCGAGATCAAAGGCACCTCATCGGCTCTCGCGGCCCCAGGACAGGCGAATAGTCCGGTTTTTCAACTTTGAACGGGAATTATACAACGACATGACGATGGGAGAATATTTGGTTTCATCACCCACGCCCACAGTAGGGAGAAGATGGCGATATTTATTATAACATACTGTAATTAAAATATTTATATCTATATATTGTCACTGTAAATCTCTCTTTCAAGGCGGCCAAATTGCCGTGAATTCGTTTTTACACTAAGCTTTCCGTTCAAATTGATTCTGGCCTCGTAGCCGAGCAGGTGGGTCTCGGCACCGAGCTAGGGGAAAAACCAACCCTGCCGACCCAAAGGGAGTCGCCCGAAATGCTCAATACGTTGACCGAAAATTGGTCAGGACGGATGAAGGAAACCGTCGCCTCACTGGATATCGCCCTGCCACCGAAGGGCGACAACCTGGATCAGGACGAGGAGTGGGCCGTCGTGTGGGTCGACGACGGCTGGCGCCGGATCCGCCTGCACGATTACGGCGACGTCTTCTCCGTGCCGGGCCTTTACGAGAAGTGGACGTACGGCGTCTTTCGATGCCGATCACCGCAGAAGGTGCATGATGTGCTGCTCCGCTGCCTTCGCGAGAGCGGCGCAGATCCCGGTGAGCTGGTTGTCCTTGACCTCGGTGCTGGCAACGGTTGCATCGCGGAGGTATTGAGCGGCAGCGGGATCGAGAAGTTCGTCGGTGTCGACATCTTCAAGGAAGCGGCCGAGGCGGCGGAGCGGGACCGTCCCGGGCTCTACGACGACTACTTCGTCGGGGATATCACGCGGCCCGCGGCGGACCAGCGATCGGTCCTCGACCGGTATACGTTCAACTGCATGACCTGCGTGGCGGCCCTGGGATTCGGCGATATTCCGCCTGAGGTCTACGCGGAAGCCTACAACCGCATCGAGCCGGGCGGCTGGATTGCCTTCACCATAAAGAACGATTTCGTGAGCGCGAGCGACAAGTCCGGATTCTCGACCCTGATCCATCGCATGCTGTCGCAAGATGTCATGCGGCTCGAAGCCCGCGAACCGTATACGCACCGGGTATCGACGGATGGAGACGAGCTGATCTACGAGGCGTTCGTCGGTCGCAAGCAGCGTGATATCCCCGGAGCCTGGGTCTCGTACGACTGACTCCCGGTGCCTCACACGGCAGAGCGAAGCGCAGCGGTGCCGCCGGCGCAGGATGCGACGACGACTGCCACCGGCGCGCAGCGGCAGACGCGTCCGATCACCGTGGCCAACGTCGTGGCGGCGTCCTACTGCGACAGCACCTAGCTGAACCTTCTGCTCGGCTCCCATCCGGATTGACCTTCGGAACGATGACGATCGGATCGCAGGTTCGAATCACCCACCACTGCAACAACGGAGCTCAACACGCTGACGGTCACTGAAGCAGCAGGCGCACATCTCGCGGAAGCCCTCAAGGAGAGCGAAGCGCCTGAGATTCTGAGAGACAACGGCTTCTATGCCAATCGGAGACAACCACCGGTTTGCCTTCCAATCTGAATGTTGTCGGTTCGAGCCCGGTCGCCCGCTTTTGCAATTCGTTTCCAGAGCGGTTACACGCCCTGATTCTTCGATTAAATTTCTGCACATAACGGGAACGCCCTTCGTGCCATTTCGGGCTCGGTCCGTGCGCGGACCGGCACGGAGCCCCGCGGCAACGCGATCAGGCGCCCGTACCGGTTCTCAGGCTCTGGCGAACAGGCACTTGAGGTAAGCGCCTTGCTCGAAGCCGATCGGGTGATCCAGCGGGTGCCCGGTGCGTTCGATTTCGCTCAGCGGCCGGCCGGCTCGTTCGGCAGCTTGATGGACTGTCGCAAAAAACATGTCGGCGCTGACGCGGCTGGAACAGGAAGATAGAGCGATGATTCCGCCGGTGCGCAGAACGCCCAGGCCGAGGCTCGCCAAGCGTTCGTAGGCGGCCAGCGCTCGGTCGACTTGAACCTGTTTGCGGGCGAACGATGGCGGGTCGATCACGATCACGTCGAAGCGTCGGCGCCCGTTCGCCAGCTCGGCCAGCGCTTCAAACGCGTCGGCGGACAGTAGTTCGTGATCGGCCGCGGCAACGTTTCGATCATCGCGGTTCAGATCAAAGTGCCGGGCCGCTGCGGTCAGGGCGGGGCGGCTGATGTCGAGGCTGACTATCTGTTTGGCCCCTCCGCGGGCTGCGTAAATCGAAAAGCCTCCGGTGTAGGCGAAGACGTTGAGCACTGTGGCCGCGGCGGAGAGTTTCTCGATTCGCGCCCGGTTATCGCGTTGATCCAGGAAAAACCCGGTCTTCTGGCCGTTGACCGGATCGGCTTCAAACTGCAGACCGTGTTCCAGGAACGGCACCGGACCTTCGAGCGGCCGACCGGACAGCACCGACCCGTCGGCCAGGCCGTGCAGGTGTTCCGGCTTATCCATGACGGATCGGCTCAGCCGCAGGACGATCCGTTGAGGTGCAATCTCGCTCGCCAGGGCAGCCAGCACGCAACGCAGGTGCGCGATCCACGCGCCAGTGTCGAGCTTGATCACGATGGTCTGGTCGTATCGGTCGACCACCAGGCCGGGCAGCTTGTCATTCTCGCCGTGCACAAGGCGATAGCCCGTCGTGCGAGTGGTCGCCAGGGGCGCCCGCTGCTGAACTGCATCGGCCAGCCGGGCGCCGAACCAGTCCTGATCGATCACGGTAGGCCGGCCCTGGTGAAGGATTCGGACACGGATCGGCGAGTCCGGGTCGTACAGGCCCAGGGCCAGAAAGCGGTTTTTGTCGTCGTAGATCGCGGCAAGATCACCGGGCCGTCCCTCGCGGTTCCGGCGGACGATGGCCTGATCAAAAACCCACGGATGTCCGTGCCGGATGGCGCGCCCGGCCGCCGGGGTCACACGCAGATTGATAGGTCGCGGTGCAGGCTCGCAGAGGTCGGCGAGGATATCGGGAGTGACCGGCATGGAACTGATGCGTTGTCGCGTCCCCGGACGGTCCGGCGGCGGAGGAACAGACTCTACGCCCGCGCGATTCAGTTGGCCATCGCGGCAAATGGGTGAGGTTGATTCATGCGGTCCTCGCCTGCGGATGGCGGGCATCCACCGCCGACGGCAGATTCGCGGCGCGCACTCAGTACAATAGCCAGTCCGCAGATGCTATCACGAAAGGATGAACGATGGCCAAAGGAAATAAGGCCGATGGCTTGAGCCAGTGGGAGCAAAGAGAAGCGAAGAAACGAACCACTGAACTCAATTCTCCGGACGCTGCGAATACGAGCAGGAAGCGTTCGAAACGAAAGCCCAAGTCGCGCAAGAGTCGGTCGCGATAGGCGGTGAGTACTTCATGAATCGGCTCACTCTTTCGCCGCCGCTACCGGTATGGCGAATCGCTTCACGGAATCGTAGGTGAGCAGGGTGATCCCACTGAGATCGGTCTCGTGTTGAAGCCCCTTGTGAATGACTCGGAATCTCCCCCCCGTCACGTTCGTAATGGCAAACGAAATCGAGGGCTGAGATTTTCTCGGATGAAGGACGATTTCATACGAGCCGTCCGGGATGTTGACGCCCTGTACGCCATACCCCTCAATGGTGATCAGTGTCTGGAGCCTGGCATCCGGAAATTCGGTGGACACGAACTCCGAGGGAGTCTCATCGTTCTGGGGAACCGCAATGAAGGGGAGAAGACGCACTCGCTCAATGATCA
>CAUZBA010000363.1:0-3911 GCA_963577635.1 Phycisphaerae bacterium | reverse complement strand
CGGAGGGCGAAGCAGGCGACCCCGCTGCGGGTCGTCAATGCAGCACGACTAGGTCGTGTCCCGCAGGTGACTCGTCGGCTTAAGATCGAGCGAGCCGTTCGTTAGCAAGGAGGCCGAAGCAGGCGATGCAGGCCGCCGCCGATAGCGGGCGGCGCAGCCGATCGACGTCAGAGGCATCTGCGGGAAACGACCTGTGCCAGGCGCAGCTGCAGCCAGCTCAGGACGCTACGACATGGATGAAACCGCTCTAGACAATCCGCTGCGCAAGGCGCTACGCCGCTTTGAGCAGAGATTCGAGCGGACGGCGCGCCACGCGGCGTCGGCGCCGGGGCGCGTCAACCTCATCGGAGAACACACGGACTACAACGACGGCTTTGTCCTGCCCATCGCCATCTCGCGGCGCACCGTGATCGTGGCCGATCGTGCCGAGGGCCGGCGCGTTCGCGTTGCCAGCGGTGCCGACGAGGCACCGTCGGCGTTTGACCTGGATGTGGGGCTGGCGCCGGGCAAACCGTCCTGGGCAAACTACATCAAGGGCGTGCTCGTCGGTTGCCTGAACGCGGGATTCGACCCGGGCGGCTTCGACGCCCAGATCGAATCGGACGTGCCGGTCGGCGCGGGGCTCTCGTCCAGCGCCGCCCTGGAGGTGGCCGCGGCAACGCTGGTCGAAAGCCTTTGCGCAAAGCAACTGGTGCACCAGGACAAGGCACTGCTTTGCCAGAGAGCCGAGCATTATTTCGCCGGTGTGCCTTGCGGGATCATGGACCAGTTCATCAGCGTCATGGGGCGAGAGGGCTGCGCCATGCTCCTTGATTGCCGATCGCGGCGGCACCGTATGGTCCAACTACCCAGCCGGGACGTTGCGGTCGTCATCGCCGACACCGACGTGTCGCACGATCTGGCCACGGGCGAGTACGCCCGAAGGCAGGAGCAGTGCCGCGTCGCGTCCACCGCGCTGGGTGTCGAGTCCCTCCGTGATGCGACGATTCGGCAACTCGATCGGCCGCCGTGCCCACTCGATCCGCTCTCGCACCGCCGGGCCCGCCACGTCATCAGCGAGAACGGCCGGACTCAGGAAGCCGCCGAGGCCCTGGCCGCCGGAGACTGGACCCGCGTCGGACGCCTGATGAACCTGAGCCATGCGTCCCTGCGCGACGATTACGAGGTCAGCTGCCGCGAATTGGATGTCCTGGTCGATCTGGCGCAGTCGCACGATGCCGTGTTCGGCAGTCGCATGACGGGCGGCGGATTCGGAGGCGCGACGGTGAGCCTGGCGCGCGTCGACGCCGTCGCGGAGGTCATGGGAGCCCTTAGAAGCGGCTATCGTCGCGCCACGGGGATCGAGGTCGCGGTCTTCGACACGCGTGCCGGTGGCGGCGCAGCGATTGTCGAGTTGTAGGCCGCCTGCGCCACTGTGAAGAGCGGAGGATCGGCGTGGACAGGATCAACGAGTCTCTCTACCTGGAGACTCAATTGGGAACATTCGTGCCCGAACCGACAGCGGCGGCGATATACGCTGGTTCGTGCCTGCTCTTGCTACCACGGCGCCGCTGGAGACAGAGCAAGATCAGCACAGCAGGAAAACAGGATAAGGGTTATAGGAATTTTCCCTGCTCTCTTGCTTTCCTGATTTTCTGATTTTTCCCATTTCCCTTAACTGCATGACGCCGCCGGGCCTATGGTGTCACTGTCCTCGATGGGTCGGCCGTCCGGTCGCCATCGAATTGGGGATGAAAGGAGCCTCGACAACATGTCAAGAGGGTTACTGTTCCTCGCTGCGGCGAGCGTTCTGTCGGCGCAGATGGCCGGCGGTGACGTTATTCCGGGCCAGCTCAACGACTTCGAAGACGGAACGCTGCAATCCTGGCTCGGAGGCGTCACGCTCACGAACATTGCGACCGGCGGACCTGCGGGGGCGGGCGACCATTACCTGGAGGTCAGTCAGCCACTTTCGTTCAGGAAGCTGGGGGCGTTCAACAGTGCGTCCGACTGGACAGGCGATTATCAGGCGGTCGGCGTGGCAGCGATCACGGCCGACTTTCGGACCACGCACGCCACGCCCCTCGACATCCGCCTGGTCCTGTTCGGCCCTGGGGGTTCGATCACCAGCGTCGATCGATGGACATCCACGGCCGCCGAGCCGCTGGCGAACGACGGGGCGTGGCACACGCTGACGTTCTCGATTCTCGGGGCCGACCTGACGCAGGTTCGAGGTACGGACCCCTACACGGACACCATCACCGGCGTTCAGCGGATCTTGCTGCGCCACCAGAGCGGACTCCCCGCGGTCGGTGGCACGAGCATCGCCGCGGACATGGACATCGACAACATTACCGCCATTGCGGTTCCCGAACCGTCCGCAATCTGGGGTGGCCTGAGCCTCCTGGCGGTCATCGGTCTGCGCCGCGGGTCACGGCGAAGCAATGGGTAGGGGCGTGCATGCTCCTGCTACTACGCCGCTGCTTACGGTAGCAGATCGGAGTTGACAGGATTAACAGGATGGATCGGGGAGATCTACAGGATTCGATCTTTTTGATTCAGAGGGGTGTGCATGCGGGCATTCGGTATCGCTCCGGATCTCATCCGGTCAATCCTTCTGTCAGGGTTCCAGGAGAAGCCTGGCAGAAGGATTGACCGGATTCACAGGATCTCCAGGATGGTTGGGTCGTGTGGAACCAGTTCGACACCTATTGCCACTTGACCCAACTCCCGATCTGATCCTGTAGATCTCCGCTCGGATCCTGTAAATCTTGTCAAAAAGTTGTGCGCCTCCCGATCGAAAGACGAAGTTCTGCAATATATCGCGTCCGGTGCTGCTCTGGCCATGCCCCGGCGCGGCGAAGGAAATCGGGGTCGTGATCCAACTGATTCGTCGCGAGGCTGTCGGCACGGGCAAGCACCGGGCGGGGTGGCCGCACGTGCTGGGGCTCCTGGAACGGCTGGAATCGCCGGGCGGAATCCTGTTCGACGATTTCGTCGAGTTGAACTTTCTCTATGGGCCGGCGCGGGCCCATGGCCGGCCATGGGCCCGCATCTTCCACCATCCGCCGAACCTGCCACCGCAGATCAGCGGCCCGTTGACCCACCGATCCATGTTCCGCCAGACCGCGTGGAGGACCTCGCTGCCCTTCATGAAAATGGGATTTGCGTTGACGCAATACCTGGCGACGTCACTGCGGTCGCAACTGACGGTCCCGATCGTCACGCTGACGTATCCCACGCCTGCGCCCCATCGCAAGTTCACCGAAGAGGGCTTCCTCAGCAATCGCGATCGTAAGATCGCCCAGATCGGTTGGTCCTAGCGGAACACGCTGGCGATTGACCAGCTCGCGTCGGTCCTGGGATTTCAGAAGATCGTGATCGATCACGCCAACACGCCGCACACCGGATGGGTCGATCGATACAACGCCCGCGTGCAGGCGTTCTGGCAAGGCAGACCGAGGCCACTACCCGGGGGCACCGCCCGCATCCCGCGCCTGAGCGATGAGCAGTACGATGATCTGCTCAGTCGTAACGTCGTGTTCCTGGAGTTATTCGACTGTTCGGCCAAGACGATCGTCGTCGAGTGCATGGCCCACAACACACCGGTCGTGGCCAATCGCCACCCGGCCCTGGAGGAGTACCTCGGCCGGGCGTACCCGTTGTGCTATGAACGGTTCGACGATGCCCGACTCTTTTCGCGACGGATCGCTTGATTGAGGATCATCGTTACCTTCTTGATATGGACAAGACGCAGTTGAGCGACGATGCCTTTCTTGAGCGGGTTTCGTCGGCGCTGAACAGTGTGGCACCGCTCAAATGAATCACACCAAGACCGAAGTGAGATCAACGCGGTGACGAGCCCGGGCGAAATGGTCGTGTTCGTCGGTGGATGCATGCGCAGCGGAACGTCGCTGCTGCATCGAGACAGC
>CAUZBA010000362.1:0-3916 GCA_963577635.1 Phycisphaerae bacterium | reverse complement strand
GGGGTGAAACCACTCTTGCCGCGGGACACACGATGTTCGTTTACGGTGGTCTGATTGAACCGGTTGACCTCTCTCTGCCCGATCTGCCTTCGGATCTGATCGGGCTGCGGATCGCGCATTTGAGCGACCTGCACGTGATTGGCAGGCGACGGAGGCACGAGCGTCTCCTGGCCGATGTGGCCCGGGCGCGGCCCGACCTTGTCCTGCTGACCGGCGACTACATGAACGCGAAGGGTCACGAACCCGAGGCTATCGAGTTGTTGCACCGCCTTTGTGGGTGCATGCAGCCACGGCACGGCATCTATGGTGTCTTCGGCAACCACGACTCGCGTGCCCTGGCGATCGCTGCCGCCGAGTTGCCCGTCAACTGGCTGCAGAACACGGCGGTACGGCTGGACAGCCTTCCGATCGAGATCGTCGGCCTTGAGTTTCTGGACTTCGGTTTCGCCTCCCCCGACACGGTCGAGGCCCTGGCCGCATGCAGCGGCCCGGGAGAAGCGACCGGCATTCGTCTGATGCTCTGCCACTTTGCGACGTGGTTGCCCACCGCGGCGGATATGGGCATCGACCTGATGTTCAGCGGACACACGCACGGAGGTCAGTGCCGCCTGCCCGGCCGCAGGGCCCTGATCAACCGTTGCGATCTTCCCCTGCGCCTGACAAGCGGACTGCTGCGACACAAAGACACGCTCTGTGTCGTTTCCCGAGGCCTCGGCGAGGGGCGCATCCCCCTGCGAACCTTCTGCCGGCCACACGTCCCCGTCCTGACCCTCCGCCGCGGCCCAATGCCGGGTCAGATGACGGAGCGCATAGATAACGTCAGACCCTGGTAGCGGTGATGATGCAGAGAGCGACGAGGCGACGGTTTGCAATAGCGACGGAGCGACGAAGGGTGGTGGATTGGGCGCCTGTCCGTTTTTGCTACACCCTCTAAAAATTCGGTAGTTCGGCAGAAGAACAGCGTAAATGCGAAGAATTCTGACCACTTGCATGTGTGTGTCAGTTCTTGCAGCCCCCGGCTGCACCAACGGCTGCAAGGAGCAACGTGCTCGCGACCGCTCTATGTTGAAATTGAAGACCAATCCTGCGCCGTCCCCGCAGACAGTGCATCAGTCACAACAACTGTTCCGTGGTTTAGATTTGACTACAGCCCCATCAACAACACGTGCAAGCGATCTGCCTGATCTGTGGGAAGAGCGGCCGTCGGGTTCACGTTCATTTGAGATTCGCGGAGACGTCATCTGCTCTCACACCGGATTAGATGGAATGGTGTCCACGACAGTGTATTACGTGCCAAGCAAGAACCAATTCTACGTGCAGCACGACTCGGTGTCCTCCAGCACGCATACGTACTATGGCCCATTCAGTGGTGACCCGAAGGACGTTTTAGGCCTATCCGAGTCTGACGTGCATCCAATCACTTCCGAACCAGGCCATGAAGCCGACGTGCTCAACGTGCCATGATTCACCGATGCTCATCCGCATCAGCATGCGGTAATGAATCAGGCATTCAGATCGCCGCCGACGCACGCGGCTTGTGGCCGAACTGTTCTGTGGGTATGGAAACGGCAATTCTCCACCTCCGCTCCGTCGCGGCGGCAGCCACGGCGGCCCCTTCATCGCTCCGTCGCTTCGTCGCTTCGTCGCTTTCTTCACCCTCGCTCCATCCCTTCCGCGACTAACTCAACAACGTCACGTTATCCATTCCGTAAAGAAAGATATACAGGTCGTGCAGGAACTTGGCAAGGAAGAAGTTGGAAATGATGATGGCGACGAAGCTGGTCACGAACGCATCGGTGGCTGCACGGCCGACGCCTGCGGCGCCGCTGCCGCAATAGAACCCCTTATAACAACTGATCAGGCCGATCGCGAGGCCGAAGATCGTGCTCTTGAGCAGGCCGGTGGTCACGTCGTAGCCGGTGATGAACATTGCGGAGAAATGCCAGTAAGCCTGCTCGTTCACACCGAAGCCGCGCACGGTCACCATGTATCCGCCGAAGATGCCCAGAAGATCGCTGAACACCGTCAGGATGGGCACCATGACCACACACGCCACCACGCGCGGCACGACGAGGTAGGCATAGGGGTCGGCGCCGATGGCGCGCAGGGCATCGATCTGCTCTGTGACGCGCATCGTCCCCAACTCGGCACTGACCGAGCCGCCGACCCGACCGGCGAGCATCACCGCCGCGAGGACCGGGCCGATGTGCCGAACGACCGCGATATTGATCACGCCTCCGAGGCGTGTCTCCTGACCGAACTGTTTAAACTGGTCGAAGACCTCCACGGAGAGAACCATCCCCATGAAGGCGCCCAGAAGCATGATCACCGGGGCGCTGCGCGATCCTATGTGATAGAGCTGCGGCATCAGGAGGCTGACGCGGCTCCAGCGACTCGCACCGCCCACGAACCACCGCCCGGTTAAACCGCAGAATCGCGTGAAGCGCCCGAACCCGGCGACATTGTCCATCAGCATGTCGCCGAACGTGATGATGCGATGGAGAATCATGGCGAATCGATGGTCAGGATATTACAAACGGAAAGTCGCCGGCTCTGGCACCGGCCAACTCGACGAGAACCGGTGCCAGGGCATTAACGAATCGTTCCATGATCGCCATTCCCTTTTCGGCAGTGGCCGACCGCGGGTCGCCCAGTCCGGTATCCTCCGTCGCGGATCGCCAGTCGCGAGGCGCCCAGACACCGGGTGTGGACGACAATGCCGGCAATCGGCTCGGCGTCGCGCGCCCCTCACCGGCGTCGGCCATCCGGACCCAGTGCGGACGCAGGTGCAGCATGATCGATGTTTCGAATTCGTTGGCGTGGTCTCCGCCCGGGTCGGTCAACAGGTCACTGACATCAGCCAGATTCCAGCCGCTGACCTGCACGATGAAGATGGGGTGGCCCAGCATCACGTCGCGGATCATCGGCTTGAACTCGTTGCCGCCGTGGAAATTCAAAAGAACAAGACGGTCGATTCCCTGTCGCACCAGGCTGTCGGCGACATCGTCCAGAACCGCGTGTTGGGTGCGCGCCCGCATGTTGATCGTCGCCACCTGGTAGAGCTGAGTGTGGTTGGCGCCGAATGGCACGGCCGGCAGCAGGACGCACCGGCACCCCGACTCATTGGCCCGCGCCACCGCGCGTTCACCGAGCGCGGCGGCTTCTTCCACATCGGTGCCGTAGGGCAGGTGATAGCCGTGCGCTTCGGTGGCGCCCCACGGCAGGACGGCCAGGTTGGGCCTCAGTTCCATCGCCTGTTTGTAGGTGGCACTGTGCAGCACGTAGTTCGGAGTGTCGCAAGTCATGCACGTGCTCCAGGGAGGCGTGAATGTGAGTGTAGTGGACTGGAAGTAGAAGGTCACGTGCCTGATCCCTGCGACGGTGCGGTTGATATGGGCGAAGAGAAGCGACGGAGCGACGAAGCGACGAAGGGTGGTGACTTGGGCGCCGGTCCGCTTCGGTTTCACGTTCTTCGTTCTTGTTGATCTATCGCGTATCGACAGGTGATTCCCCCACTCCTCTTCCGTCGCGGCGGCGGCCGCGACGACCCATTCGTCGCTCCGTCGCTTTCCCGACCGCTTCGTCGCTTTCCCAACTATCGCTCCGTCACTTCCAATTTGTCTGAGGTGTCACAGGAAGACCTGTCCTGATCTAATAGGACCCATGACACGGCGCACGATATTCCCTGCAATATTGATCGGTCTGTCGACCGTTTCCGTCGGTTGCGGCGAGACGCCTGCGCCGCCGTCGTTCGATTCGCCGGACTCAACGCTTGTGTTTTCGACGTACCTCGGCGGTGCCGCGGAGGATTCGCCGCGCGACGTCGCGGTGGACGGCGACGGGAATATCTACGTCACCGGAGGCACCAGGTCAGCCGATTTCCCGACGACCGGCGGCGCCTACGACACAACGCACA
>CAUZBA010000361.1:0-3929 GCA_963577635.1 Phycisphaerae bacterium | reverse complement strand
CTTGAATCCGAGTCGCTCGTTCGGCTCGACGGTGTCGTAGCCCTCGTCTTGAAGCTGGTAGGCCCGGATCTTGTTGGTCAGTCCGATGCCGCGTCCTTCCTGGTTCAGCTACAGCAGGACGCCCCCGTCCTTAATCGTGATCATGACGAGCTTGTGCTTGCGCGCGAAACGGCGCAGCTCCGGGACCCGCGACATGGTCCCGTCCTCGTTCACGATTTCGCAGATGACGCCGGCCGGCTGGAGACC
The DNA here is from genome assembly GCA_963577635.1 of Phycisphaerae bacterium. Classification (GTDB taxonomy): domain Bacteria; phylum Planctomycetota; class Phycisphaerae; order Phycisphaerales; family Phycisphaeraceae; genus CAUZBA01. The sequence continues at coordinate 3,683 of CAUZBA010000361.1, read as the reverse complement.
GGCGATGCGCGCCAGGTCGACCGCGGCCTCCGTTTGGCCGGCCCGGACGAGCACGCCGCCGTCCCGGGCCCGCAACGGAAACATGTGGCCGGGCCGAGCCAGGTCCGACGATCGCGTCGTCGGATCGGCGGCGACTCTGGGCCGTCGTAGCACAGCGTGCCGCACGGCGTGACGCTGCCTGAGACGCGCGACGACGAACATTCGGCATTGATCGGGAATTCCGCCGTGACCTTCGAAGCCAGGGCGGTCAATCGTTATGCGCTCGGGCTCCAATATGCGACGCGACGCCGCCTGTCACACGCCAATGCCGCGCGGCCCGGTTCGAGCCGGCGGCTGCCGGTTCCCCGAACACCAGCCGTTCTGCTAGAATCCGTTGCGACAGGGGCGCAGACCATGAAACCGATCGATTACGTGCCGGCCATCAATGACTACTACCAGGGACTCGGATACCCGGAGTACGACTGGACCATCAACTCGGACGCTCCCTTCACGCCGCTGACGAAACCGCTGGGCGAATGCCGGGTATCGATGCTGACCTCAGGGGGCATCTCGCACACGTCGCGCCCGCCGTTCGAGCCGACGGCGAAGAACAACCTGCGCGTCGATGCGGTCGACCCGTCTGCGGCAATCTGCGATTTCGACATCAACGACGCCTACTACGATACGCGCGACGCCGGGGTCGACCTCAACGTTGTATTTCCGATCGAGCGCCTGCGCGAGCTCGCCGCCGAGGGTGTGATCGGTTCCGTCGCGGAACGCTTGTGGAGCGGCTTCATGGGCCGTATCTACAATCGGACCCCCGTCATCGAAGAGGTGGCACCGGCCCTGGCCCGCGAGCTCGGCAAGGACGAAGTCGATCTGATGATCATGGTGCCGGCCTGACCCCTCGACCACCAGACCGTGGGTCTGGTCGCACGTGTTGTCGAAGCCGCCGGGATACCGACGATCTACCTGAGCACCGGCCGCGATCTCACCCAGCAGGTGCTCCCGCCCCGCGCAGTGTTCGTGAACTTTCCGATGGGTAATCCCTTCGGGCGAGCATACGACGCGACCATGCAGCGGACGATCCTGGCGCACGCCCTGGCACACGCCGTCAACGCGACCGAGCCGGGCGAGATGATCGACCTGCCCTACGACTGGGGCGAGCGTATCCTCACCATCATGGAGCTGCAGGAAGGCTGGTCGGCGAGTCCGCCTGATCCGGTGACGGGCAAGCAACCGACCTAGCGCCGCTCGACCCAGGTAGCCCAGGGGAAAGTAGCCGGATCGATTACCCGGAAAAATCGCAACCCTCCCAATTTCATTTGCTTTGGTTCAAGCCACGCGTGTGTGTCGCGAACGAGCACGCTGTATTCAGGCCGACTCGCCCACATGAAAATGCGCCGGCGCCTGGAAACGTTCGGTGATTCGCCCTGCGCGGGCTCAGGTCTTCGTCCTGCACTTACCGTCGACGAGCATTCCCAGAATCGTTCTCTAACCAGAAACCAGTGGCGCCCGGAGAGCCTATATATTCGGTTTCAACTCACCGTTCGCGAACATTTTCGCAAGCTGGAATTTTTGAATTTTGCCTGACAGCGTCATGGGGAACTGATCGACGCTGACCCATATCTTCGGTGTCTTATGCGGCGCCAAATGCTCGCGCATGAAATCATGTAACTGATCCGCGCTACAGACTTTGCCTTCCGCGGGCCGCAGGAACGCGGCGACCTGCTCGCCCCAGCGTTCATCGGGGATACCGACGACCGCGACTTCGGCGACGGCCGGGTGATTGAACAGGAGTTCCTCGATTTCGCGCGGATAAATGTTCTCACCGCCGCAAATGATCATTTCTTTGAGTCGGCCTTCGACGTAACAATATCCACGATCGTCCATCGAGCAAAGGTCGCCGGTGTGCAACCAACGGTCTTCGTCAATGGTTCTTGCAGTTGCTTCCGGCATCTCGAAATAACCATTCATCACCAGGTAACCTCGTGTGCACAGCTCGCCGGTTTGCCCAACCGGTAAGGTCGCGCCGGTTTCCGGATCAATGATTTTCACTTCCGTGTGTGGCAGCGCCCGCCCTAGGCTTTCGCTTTTGTCTTTCGCCACATCGTCCAAGCGAACCATGGTAATGAGCGGTGAGCATTCCGTCTGACCAAAAACAATCGAGAACTGCACGCCCATTTCCGCCTCGATGCGGTTGACGAGTTCCACGGGGACGGTCGCGCCACCCGAGATCACCGCCTCCATCGACGACATGTCCCGACGGTTTCCCGCCATTGCTTCGAGCAGTGCGATCAGCATCGTTGGGACGCACAGCGTGTATTGCACCCTCTCCTTTCCGACTAAATCCAGAAACAAGTTGGGCTCGAACTCACTGACCAGGATCAACGTACCGTGAGTTTGCAGGGTGCCGAGTACGCTGACCACACAACCGCCGGTATGAAACAAAGGCATCGCCGAAATATCGACGGTGCCGGTACCGGCACCCCGGGTGAGCGCAACAATACGCGAATTGTTCGTTACCCCATGGTGGTGCAGATGTGCACCTTTGGGAAACCCGGTGGTTCCCGAGGTGTATTGAATCATTACGGGATCATTGCATTCGACGGTCGGCAGTTCGACGTTCGCATCCGCGCTCGCGAAAAAGTCCGGTAAATCGTCGAATACGATCCGGTGTTCGAGTTCCGGCAATTCGGCGCTGACCTCTGTTACGACGTCGGCCATCGACACGCCGCGATAATTCTCCTGGTACAGCACACCCTTCGCGCGTGATTGTTCGAGCACGTATTTCAACTCCGCACTGCGATACGCGGGATTGACCGTGACGAGCACCATGCCCGCGAGACTCAGGCCGAACTGCAATATCACCCACTCCGGACAGTTGGCCGCCCACACCGCAACATGATCACCCGGTTGAAAACGCGTCAATAACGCACGGGCCGCCTGTTCCGAATCGCGCAAGAGCTCGGCGTAGGTCCACCGTCTGCGCGAAGACGCATCCGGGATCCCTTCGATTAGTGCAATCCGATCGGGTACGGCTGCGACGGCATCGCGTAGCGCACCACCGCAGGTCGAATCGAGCAGCTCCACGTCTTCGGCCTGCGCCGGAAAATATGATTCGGTCAAGGTCATCTCAGTATGACGATAGGAGCTATTAGACCACCCCGTTGACATAACCCTCGTTACTCGATCCCGCCAGTGGCCCTCCTCTGCCCCCCAACCACAAGGCGGATTACTCCCCGGTACGCAGGACGAATCGCCCCAACGCTGCCAGTACAGACGGTTGCGGTCAAGGGGACCTGGCGGGCGGGGTCGAAGTGGCGCTGGCAACGCGCACGTCGGCTCTGCGCCGGCGCCCACCCTGGCTGGCGAATCAGGCTGGATCGTCGGTGAAGGGGTCGGCAGGTGTGCCGTCGACTACCATGTGCGGACCGAGTGTGGCCAGGGTCGTCGCGGGCGATTCAGGAGCTTGCCGGGCACGCGAACATCACGACTACGCAGCGTTACATGCACTTGAGCCCAGCAGCCATCGAAGGGGCCATCCGGCTGCTGGATGGGCCGGTTGGGGGAGAGATGGGGGAGGCGAGGAAAGGGGCGACCGGTAAGTTGTTGAGGTAACAGGAGGTTAGTGGCGGAAGCGCCTGGGAGTCGAACCCTGAAGGTCCATTCACCGTAACAGGTTGATGGCGCACGACTTTAGC
>CAUZBA010000360.1:0-3929 GCA_963577635.1 Phycisphaerae bacterium | reverse complement strand
GAGACAAAGGTCGAACAGCTTGTCACACGAGCGCGGCTCGTGTCTGTCGGTGCTGCGCTGCTCACCGTGGCTTCCGTGTTCTGGGCGGCGTACTCCATCGGAAGAATGACCACCGCGGTTCTGTCGGCGTTCGTGTGCGTGGCCAATCCGATCTTCATCTATTACGGCCGTTTGGCCACGCCGACGATGACCGCGACCGCGATGGGTTACCTTTGCATCGCGGCCGCACTGTGGGCGATCCGACCGTTGCGTCCAGCCGCGAGCGTCGAACGGCAATTCCTCGGTTGGTTGATCTGCGGCTTGTCGATGGGCGGCGCCGTTGTGTGTCGAGGGCTCTGGGTGGTGCCTGAGCTGGGCGTGGTCATCGTGCTTCTATTGATTCTCTGTCCGAATCGCATCAGCCATCTACTGGGCTTGCTGGCGGCTCTGCTGATTGCGGTTCTCATCGTGGCGCCATGGGGCGTGTACGCCCACGAACACGACATCGAGGCGTGGCGCCATTGGCTGCCGTCGGCGGCGTCCTACGAACAATGGCAAAGCGCTGCGGAACTCTGGGGCCAGGCCGCCCGCCGTTTTCTGCTGGTCATCTCCGCCTTGCTTCCCTGGACGATCTGGGTCATCGCCGCGTTCATTCAGCCGTTGAGCACATCTTCTGCCGGCACGAGGACGCGTCTGTTTCTTGGAATCGTCTGGTTCGGTGCGTTGCTGGCGATGGCGATGGCACGGCCTGGCCCGTTTGAACTGTCGATCGCATTGCCCCTGCTGCCGGCGGCCGCCGTGGCGGTGGGACAACTGTTCAACCAGTTCGCCGGCCTCGCGGACGAAGGCCGATCGGCGCGGACATGGCGCCTGCTTCGCTGGCCTCAGATTCTGCTTCTCGCCGCCGCTTCGGGGGCAATACCCGCGATGTTGTACGGGCAGCAGTCCCTGCTTGATCGAGGTCTGCCGCGAAACTTCACCATTCTCCCACCGCCACCGTGGCCCGCCGCCGTCGGTCTTTGCATCGTGTTGATCATCATCGTGTTCCTCAGCCTGCGCTGGGCCCTGAAGGAGTATCCAAGGCGCTGTCACGTCGCCTGGACGGCGTGGACGTTAGTGCTCGTGACGACTTTGGCATTCCCGGCCGCCGTAAGCCACTCCGCCCGTCACGGCCTGGCCGCTAATCTTCTGTCCGGTTCGCAAGACACGCCACTATTCTGGCTGCACGACGGCCAGGCGCCCGTCGACGATGTCGTTCCCAATCCCCTCGTGCTCCTGTACGCCCAGCGCGACGAAGTGCGCGCCATCACGTCCGCGCAGCTTGTCGAATTGACGGGCAAGGCGGAACCCTTCAGTGTCGTCGGCGCGATCGACGCGATCGTGGGCGATCACCTCCAGCTACTGCGGCGCGATGCTGAACTGGGCATGGCGCTGTGGCGGTATCGGGGACGGGCAGAGGGAGGGCAAGGGGAAGTACATGAAGAAGTATTGGAGTGAAGGAGCTGATAGGAACAAGAACGCAGAAAAGTGGAACTTCAGGGAATCGGATAGGCGCTTTACGGTGACACGTTTCCCCTTTCCTGCTCTCTTGCTCTTCGATTTTCGTGCTCTTTGCGACTTTAGAGCGGTTTCATCCATGACGTAGCATCCTGAACTGGCTGCAGCCGCGCCTGACACAGGTCGTTTCCCGCAGGTGCCTCTGGCGTCGATCGGCTGCACCGCCCGCTATCGGCGTCGGCCTGCATCGCCGATGCGTTGCAGCATCGGCTGTTTCGGCCTCCTTGTTAGCGAACGGCTCGCTCGATCTTGGGCCGACGAGTCACCTACGGGACACGACCTAGTCGTGCTGCATCGCCGACCCACTGCGGGGTCGCCTGCTTCGGGGGTCCCCATTCGCGAAGTAATGCGAATGGGGACCCCTTCGCCCTCCGTGCCAGGCTTGCTTCGCCGACGCTCAAAACGCTACGTCATGAATAAAAACGCTCTAGTATTCCAGAGAGGAACAAACACGCTATTGTTGCCTGCGATTAGCGATCTCTGGATCCACCATGCCCAACGTCCTGAGAATCATCGACGCCAATGCCAATCGCGCACGCGAGGCCATGCGCGTCCTGGAGGAGGCGGCCCGTTTTATCCTCAATGACGTCGAGCTGTCCGCGGCGTTGAAAGCCATGCGCCACGATTTCGGCGCGGCTCTGGCGACGGTTGAGGGTTTGGAAGACAACCGCGACACGGCGGGCGACGTCGGCACGCGCATCAGCACCGACGACGAACGGGTGCGCGGTGACATTCTTGATGTCGTCACCGCGGCCGGCAAGCGCCTGGGTGAAGCGCTGCGCGCCATCGAGGAATACGGCAAGACGCTTGGCGAACCGGCGTGCGCCGTTGGTGTGGTGGTCGAGGCGCTGCGCTACCGCGCCTACGAACTCGAGCGGCGCGTGAAAATCGCTCTGCCGACCGGACGCGGAATTCAATGGCGCCTTTGCGTCCTGATCACGGAAGCCCTGTGCCCGGGTGGCGACTGGCAACGGATCGCGACGACCGCCTTGGAGGCCGGTGCGGATTGCATCCAGATTCGTGAGAAGGATGTTCCCATCCGGGAACTGGTGGATCGAATACGGCGTCTTGTTGACCTGTGCCGACCGCACGGCGCGGCCGTGATCGTGAACGACCGTCCGGACGTCGCGTGGCTCGCCGGCGCCGATGGGGTTCACCTTGGCCAGGAAGATCTCACCTGCGCCGATGCACGGCGGCTCGTGGGCCGCCAATTGCTTATTGGAGTGAGCACAAGCCGTCTGGAGGAGGCCGATCGAGCCATTCGGCAAGGCGCGGACTACTGCGGCATCGGGCCCATGTTTGCGACGACGACAAAGAAGAAGGACCACATCGTCGGTCCCAACTATGCCCGCGCGTTCGTCACACGCTTCCCCACGGTCCCGCACCTGGCCATCGGTGGTGTGACGGCAAAGAACGTCGATCAACTCGTCAGCGCCGGCGTGGCGGGCGTCGCGGTCAGCAGTGCCGTCTGTCGCGCGGACGATCCGGCGTCAGAAGTCACGGCGCTCTTGCAGGCGCTGAAGCCCGCGACGCCAGTCTCAAGTCGCAAGTCGTGAGAGTCTCAAGTCGGGACCGGGCAGGCATTTCGTGGCCGATCGCGCAGGACTTGCGACTCGCGCCACTTGAGACTTGCGACTCGCGATCCGCCGCAGCGGATCGCGCAAAAAAGAACCCCCGGCCCACGCGGTCGGAGGTTCGTGCTCCTTCACCCAACCCCGATTCTCCGCCTGCTCTCTGCTTTCACCGCCGTCCCATTCCCCAATCCGCCACGCCTCAAATCCGCCCGCTCTGCAGCACGACAGCCTCTTCGAGCCGCACGGCACTCGGCCGTGGGCTGTCGTTTCATAATCCGGACGCCGTAGAACCCCTTTCCGCCTGACCGGGCTACATGACGACCTGATATTTCTAGTCCCGCTCGGGTTCCACTCAGGTTCCAAGTAGCGGGACTGTTCCGCGTTCGATTCAAATGTTCAATCAAAAGGCTCAGAGCGTCGAATGACAGTCACAAAATTCGCGAGAAATTCAGCCCGGAAACCCGGAAACGAAACGTCCGAAAGAGATAGATATTTAACGTTATGCGACGAACCGGCCAAGTCAACCGTCGAAGAGAGATTTTTAGCATCGCGTCTTTAGCAGGACGCTGCAAAATCGCTTGTGCAGTCATGATTGTGGATTCTGCCTAGTACTACAACGCTACGAAAGCTCAAGATATCATAGTCACTGATCCGATTGATCCTTACGGCCATGGTGGCCGTAAGGAGATTTCGGCATGGATGCCCAAACCATTCTTCGGATCAGGCCGTCGTTGACGCAGTATCTGACTCAGTTCGACGACTGTTTTGGACGGGTAAACAGTCGGCGTCACCTCGACACGTACATCGAGGGACAGCTCA
>CAUZBA010000359.1:0-3935 GCA_963577635.1 Phycisphaerae bacterium | reverse complement strand
CGAATCGTTCCAGCAGGGAGTCTACAGGCACCTCCATGAGAGATTCGATCGTATTCAACGGGCAGTCTATTCCGGGTCTCTCAAGTTCATCAGCTCGACGTCGGGACGTAAGGAGCTATACGATTTGTCACGAGACCCGGACGAGACACAAGGCCTTTATGGCCAGGACGACGCTTCCTCGCAAATGCAGCGTGACCTCAATCGTTGGCTGGTGACCGTGCAGCCGAAAACGAGTCAACCCGTTGAGATGGATCCGGCAACGGGCAGAACGCTAAAGGCGTTGGGCTACATCCGTTGATCGTTCGACGTCCTCACCACGGTCCGGCCTGGTTGAACTCTCTGGCAAACTGAACGGCTGCGACGATCACGGCGGCGACAATGGGCGCGAGAACGACCGCGGCGCGAATCAGCGTGCGCTTGATCGGCGTGATTCGTTGTATGGCCGGAATTTCGCCGACCCATGCCGCGGGGACGACGGTCAGCAACAGGATCACCAGGATCGCTTCGATCGGGCCGGCGTCGTATTGAACGTAGAACCAGAAGACGATCAGAAGTCCGATCCACGCGGTGACGATCACGCCGACACAGCCGTGCGCGAATGATCCGCGCGGCAGCAGAAAGCTTGCGGCCAGGGCGCCGGCGGTCGCGGCGGCCAGTGTGAATGTGATTTCGGCGATGTGGGCGCTGTCCGACAGCATGATCACCATGCCGGTGCCGGCCACGGCCGCAAAGAGTGCGGCCACCGCTGAGCGTCCTGGTCGGCGCGCGGCAAGGCGGCTCATGATGCTCCAATACAAGAAGATGACCAGGCCCAGGACGATCAGCCAGGTCACTGCGGCCGCGGTGCTCCAGTAATGTTTCAGGTGGGCGAGCAGCAGAAGCGGCGGCGCGCCGAAGGCAACCGTGGCGCGGCTCAACAATGTGATCGTGGCCACGCGCCTTCGCGCGAGCAGGCCGACGACCGTCGCGACGACCGCGGCGGGGACGACGGCAGCCAGCAGCCACTGCTGGCTGGTGGCCGGCGGAAGTGGTGGGCGGCCGTGGGAAGCGAACGTGCCGACCACGGCAGCCGCGCCGATGCTCAGCGACCAGCCGATGCCGATTCGGCTCGCCGAGGCCGGTCGTCGCAGAATGCAGACCACGGCCATCAGCGCCGCGGCGGCCAGCGCGGGCAGGGCGGCTCCCGTCAAAACCCAGCTCGGTTCAATCACGGGCGCGGCTTATTTACTTGCGGACACCCTCGAAGCTGATCAGCAGCTCGACCTCGTCGCCGACGATCTTCAGGTTCTGGTCCATGCCGAATTCGCTGCGCTTGATCTTGAATTCCGTGGAGAATCCGATGCGCTGATTTCCCCAGGGGTCTTTGCCCTCACCCATCTTGTTCAGGTGGAATTCGATCGGTCGCGTCACCCCGTGAAGCGACATGTCACCGGTGACGTGAAGCTTCGTGCCGTGCGCGTGAGCGCTGTTGGTCTTGAACGTCATGACGGGGAACTGCTTGGCGTCGAAAAAGTCCGGGCTGCGCAGGTGGTCGTCGCGCTTCCTGTTGTTCGTGTCGACGCTGGCCGTCTTGATCGTGCACTCGAACGAGCTGTTGGCCAGGTCGCTGCCGTTCACGCTGAACTGGCCGGAGACGTCGTTGAATCGCCCGTAGGTGTAGCTCATGCCCAGGTGGCTGATGCGGAACACCACGGCGCAGTGGGCCGCGTCGAGCGCATACTCGACCGATGACGATTCCGCGGCGCCGCTGCCGGTGGGGCGCAGGGCGATCGCCACGATGGCCGCCGCCACGGACAGGCAGAAGATTCGGGTGTGCCATTTCATGAGGTGCTTCCTTTTCAGGGGTGCTGTCGTTTCCAATCAGAACGTTGTCGCAGGTCGCGCCAACTCCTCTCCCCTTCAGGGAGGGGCAGGAGGAGGGTCGAGCATCCGCTGCCGGTTCGGCGCATCGAGACTCCCGAGACCCCGGTGAATGCCCCAGTCATGTGAACGTGATCCGCAGTGATTTTATTTCGCCTGCACCCTCCCCTAGACCCCTCCCTCAGTGAGGGAGGGGAGTTCCATATTGCGAAGCCACACTTTGCCATTGAATGCGGCACTGCCGCTCGACTCTACCTCCTGGGTTACGGTGTCGTCAACGCATGTCGAGACAAAAAGAACCCGAACGACAGCATGCGTTCGATTCCAGTGATCACGTCGAATCCCCTAGTTTCGGCACCGCGTGTCATCGAGATGTTAACCTGTTCGTGGTGTCGCGAGAGATCATCCACGGTGTCACGGAGATGACGGCCGGTGTCGCTCAAGCAGATATGGCTGATCCGGCACGGCGAAAGCCGCTCGCAGACCGCCGAAGAGGTGGGCCTCGACGCCGCCCTGTCCATACGCGGCGAGTCCCAGGCAGCGCGCCTGCAATCGCGCCTCGCCGAGGTCACTTTCGATCGAGTGCTCGTCAGCCCGTTGCAACGCGCCCGCCAGACGTTCGAGTCGGCCGCCGTTGAATGCGGGACCGTGCTGTTCGACTCGCGCATCATCGAGTGCAGCTTCGGCTGGTCGTACGAGACGCTGCTTCCCTACGCGCCGCCGCCGGGCGCCGAGCCGGATCCCCACGACGCCTGGCTGACCGACCCGGTCGAGCGGGCCCGAAGCGTCTGCGAGGAGTTGACCTCTCTGGATGTCCAGCGAATCCTCCTGGTGGGGCACTGGGCGATCTTCAATCTCGTCCTGCAATGGTTCCTGGGCAACCCCGATCCGCGCGAGCCGATCCGCGGCCAGACGCAGCGAAGCGCCGTGATGGACAACTGCGGCATTTCGATCCTGGGGATCGACGACGAGCGCTTCGGCCAGTGTCTCCTGGGCTGGAACGACACCCGGCACGTGGAGGATCTGCTGGACGACAGAGCGGTCTGAACCCATTCGTAGCGTCCTGAGCTGCCTTCAGCAGCGTCTGGCTTTGTCGTGCTGCATCGACGATGCACTGCGACATCGCCTGCTTCGCCCTCCGCAGCAGGCTTGCTTCGCCGACGCTTAAAACACTACGAATGGGTCGAGAACGTTCTAGAATTCAAACGTCTTGACGCGCGTTATCTCGTTGTCGCCCTTGGTCTCGTCGGGCTGCTTCGTCACGCCATGGGAGAACTTCATGCTGTAAAGGTGGACGCGCACCGTCCGGCTCTTGTCCTTTGGCGCTTCGGAATTCCCCTGCTTCCTAGCGGACTTCCCGGTCCTAGCCCTGGTCTTTTCACCCTTTGACCCGCCGTTTCTGACGGCAGCCACTTCGTCTGTTTCCCCGAAGTCTTCGGGGCGCCGGGCCAACAGGTCGCCCATGGCCTCGGTAGCCCGTCCTGTGTGACCGAACACGACAATCTTTACCGACCGCGAAAGGTGGTCGAACGCGGTGATGACGACGCCGGCATCCTGCTTCTGATTGCTGCTGCAGGGCACGACCTTCCACGTTCGATTCTCGCGGTAATGGATGCCGGCCCTGGCCTTGTTTTCATCGCCGCCGGGATGCGTGCGGCCGCCGAAGCAACTGGGCACGCCGATCTGGGATTCGCGATACAGCATGTAGAAAGGAACGACTCTTTTGCCGATGGGCGACATGAACGGTTCGCAGCCGTAGAGCCAGGCGACCAGGTGCTCCACCGAATAGTTGACCAACTGTGAACCGATCAAAATGAGGGCATGCCGTTTTCGCCGGCGAGCCACGGCCAGAATCACTTTTGCGTTGCGCTGATCCTTTTGGAACTGATCCTGCTCGCTCGCCTCCTGACCCCCTCAGGTTTTCTGTACCAGTTTCTGTGAGAGAATCTGGGTTGACTGGGCCGGCAGATCCAGGGGGAGGGGCGCAGCCCCGACCGGCGGATCTGTTGGACACGCCACTGAGAACACCCCAGTGGTTTCTTCTACATCTTTGAGCTTCGCGGCGAACGCCGCCG
>CAUZBA010000358.1:0-3940 GCA_963577635.1 Phycisphaerae bacterium | reverse complement strand
TCGAGCAGGTCGGGTATGCGGTCAAGCGGATAGGTACCGTCGGCATCGGTCATGACGATCAGGTCGTGCCGCGCCGCGCGAACGCCCGTCTTGAGGGCTGCGCCGTAGCCGCGGTTCCTCTCGTGGCGAACCACATGGGCGCCCCGGTCGCGGGCGATCTCGCATGTCCGATCGCTCGATCCGTCGTCCACCACGACGATCTCGTGGCGGATCCCGGCCTTGTCCATGACCTGCCCTACTTGCTGCACCACGTCACCGATACCGGAATCTTCGTTGTAGGCGGGGATGATCACCGTGACCGGATCGCTCATGGCGGCTACTCTAGTCCGTGGCTACGGTTGCCCGTTACTCAGACTTGTGCGGCGACGCGGTTCTCGTACGTGAACCCCATCGGCCCGAACTCCGCCTGAATCTGCTCGAACGTCTCCTTGAGAATCATCAGATCAGAACGATGGAGGATGAACCGTGCGCCCATGCTCAGACCCTGCTTCACTGCATCGGCGGTGTTCATCGGCATTCCCCAGTTCTTGCCGGTATTTCGGGCGGCCCGGGCGATCGTCTCCACGGCTTTCTGGAACTTCGGGTGGTCCATCTGGCCGGGAATTCCGCTCTGGACGGTAAAATCTCCCGGTCCAAGCATCAGGACGTCCACGCCCTCGACCGCCCCGATCGCCTCGGCGTTCTGAACCGCCCGTGGATCTTCCAGTTGGGTGACCAGCAGGGTTTCGGCATTGGCCATCTGAATGTATTCGCTCACGTCCATCGTACAGTAGGGCATATCCGGGTTGCCGCCGTCGACACCGCGCTGACCCATCGGCGGAAACTTGATCCATTTGACGACCTCGGCCGCCTCCTCGGCATCCGCGCAGCGCGGGTACATGATGGTGTTGGCACCGGCTTCCAGCATTCGGGCCATCCTGGTGAACTCGCGGTTGGCACAGCGGGCGACGATGTCGCCGCCGAAGACCCGAAACGCGCGCATCATCCCGGCGCCGGTCTCGACGCTATAGAAATGATGCTCCATGTCCATCCAGATGCCGTCGAAACCCATGAGGCCCGCCAGTTCGAATATGGACGGGTCGGTCAGGTGCAGGCTGAGAATCATGGCCGGCTGGTCATCGCGGAACTTCGCTTTGATCCTGCTTGATTTCATGGGTCGCTCCGTAGGGATTTAACCTGTGACAACTGATCGGTCACAACGCCGCGGCGTCGCAGACCAGGACGCCCCCGTGAACGTCGTCCGTGACGTAACACCGCCCGTCCCTGATCACGACGTTGGTCGGCGTGGCATGGTCGGCAAGCCGGACACGGCGATGCGTCCGGTCGCTCGTATTGACGAGGGCCATGACACCGGCACCGTGACACGCGATGATCAATCGATCGTCGTCGAGCCAGGCCATGCCGTCGGGCACGGCGTCGTCGCCGAGTTCCAGGGCCACCACCGGCGCCGAATCGGGCCGGGCCAGGTCGATGGCCATCATCCTCGAGGTGGTCGATTCAACGACGTAAAGCGTCCGCTCATCCTCCGTGACGGCCAGACCGTTTGGGAAGCACATGTCCCTGCCAATCCGCTCAAGCCCCGAACCATCCGCATTGCAGCGATAGACGGACCCGATGTTCCGGTCCATCGACAGACCCGGGTCGGTGAAGTAGAGCACGCCGCTCGACCCGAAGCAAAGATCGTTGGGACCGATCAGGCGGTGATTCGCGCTCTCGGTCGGGATCAGGACCGACCAGTCACCCTGGGCGTTCACGGTCAGAACGCTGCCGCGGCTCGAATCGGCGACATAGAGTAAATCGTCAGCGTCGATCGCCAGGCCGTTGGGCTTGCCGCCCAACTCGACGAGCCGCTCAACGCGACCCTGAACATCCACACGAACGAGGTAGCCGCCCCGCCGCGCGCAGACGACGAGGCGTCCGCGCGAATCGAACACGGGTCCCTCGGGAAACGGGATGCCATCGGCATACTGCGTGAAGACGTGCGAGTCCTCCACCCCTTCACTCACTGATGCTGATCGTCGGTTGCTGGTGCTGTTCGGACATGACGTGAACGCTGATGCGGCCGGCAAGGTTCTTGATCACGACTTCGAGTTCGGCGCCGAGTTGGGCGTCGTCCTCGAAGTTGGCGGTGGGATTCCCCTGGTCACTGTTGACTCGCAATCGCATGTTGATCGGCACGCCGCCGAGGTACGGCACGTCCATCTCGGCGGCCATCACCTGGGCACCGCCGCGGCCGAAGATGTCGTATTCCTTGCCGTCGTCGCCGATGAAGTAGCTCATGTTCTCGATGATGCCGAGCACGTCGACGTTCAGTTGCTGAAACATGCGCACGGCGCGGCGTGCGTCGTCCTGGGCGACCCGCTGCGGAGTGCACACCACCACGGCGCCGGTCAACGGCAGCAACTGGCTCATCGTCAGGGGTACGTCACCCGTGCCCGGCGGCAAGTCGATGATAAGGTAGTCCAGCGGGCCCCAGAGCGTGCGCGTCGCCAGGTCGCGAAACGCGCCGTGTGCCATCGGCCCGCGCCAGATCAGCGGTTTTTCCGCGCCGGTCAGGGCACCAATGGTCATGGCTTTGATGCCGTGCACCACGAACGGCAGCATCTTGTCGTCCTCGGCCGTAATCTCCTGCCCGTGGATCCCGAGCATCGTGGGCAGGGACGGGCCGTAGATGTCTCCATCGAGCAATCCGACGCTCGCGCCGGCCCGGGCCAGGCCGACCGCGGTATTGACGGCGATCGTGCTCTTGCCAACGCCGCCCTTGCCGGCGCCGACCGCGACGATGTGCTTCACGTCGGGCAGCGGATTGTTCTTCGCCGCCGCGGCCCCGGAGCCCGCACGCACGTTTGCCGTGAAATTCACCTTGATGTCCGCGACGTCGTCACCCAATTCGCCGATCGCCGACTTGACGTCGTTTTCGATCTGTGCCTTCATCGGGCAGGCCGGCGTCGTCAACTCCACGGTCACCTCAACGTGGCCACCGTCACAGACGACCTTCTTGACCATGTCGAGCGAGACCAGGTCGCGGTGCAGCTCCGGGTCGTTGACCTTGCGAAGCTTCTCGACGATGTCCTGCTCGGTGAGGGGCAAAAGTGTGCTCCAGTTGCTGAATGGCGGATACCTGGTCGAATCCTGCGGGCGAGCGATCATAGTCCCCATCGACCGGGTGTGCCACAGGTGCCATATCATGACACAGGGCGCGGACCTCCGAGAGCCATGAAATCCCTTTAAGGCACAATCCGGCGCCAAGGACCGGTGACGACCGGGAAACGCTCGATGCAATACCTCAACCCCACCGAACGTTATACCGATAGCAGGCAGCGTCGGCGACTGCGCCGATAACTGACAAGGAGACCGTCATGAGCAGGCCGACTGTTTCAATGTTTCGATCGATCCTGATCGCGCTTGTTCTGTCCGTCAGCGGATCGGCCGCGCTGGCGGCGGACGACGCCGAGACCAAACCAGCGGATAGCAAGGACACCGGCCGCGAGCAGGCCACGGCACCCGACCGCATGGCACTCGACGGGAACGTCCTGGCTGGCCCCCGCACCGGCGCGGACGCCGTGAAACGCTCAGGTCGCGGATTCTCCGGCAAGGGAAAGGGCAAGGGACGGGGCGCGGCGGTCCTGAAGGTCCTGGGCCAACTGAACCTCAGCGAAGCACAGATGGAGCAGGTACGGAAGACCATGAAGGAGGGCCACGCCGCTCGAACGGAATTCCGCAAGAAGTTCGGAGCCGAGCTGAAGCAAATGCGCCAGCAGAGGCGCAGCGCCCGAGAATCCGGCGACCGCAAGAAGATGCGAGAACTGGGCGCAAATCACAAGACGCTGATGGAGAAGCCCGGCGGCCGCCTGGCAATAAAAAAGCAACTTGCCAAGATTCTGACTCCGCAGCAGATGCAGCAATTCGAGCAGAAGATGCGCAAAATGCACCGCAAGCA
>CAUZBA010000357.1:0-3951 GCA_963577635.1 Phycisphaerae bacterium | reverse complement strand
GGCCACGGTGTCAAAGGCACGCCCGGCCAAGCGAGGCGGACTATCATCAACCCATGTCACGCGCCTTGCCGCGTCTGATCTACGCCGCGTTGCTGGTGGTCATCGTTGCCGGGCCGTTGGCGCTGCGCCGATCGCCAGTTGGCGGCAACACGGCACGAAGCAGCAACGGCGGCGAACGGCTGGTCGTGTTCACGCCCCACAACGATCAGATCCGCTACGAATTCGCGGTCGGCTTCAATCGGTGGCGGTCGAGACAGGGATTGCCGCCGGTCACCTTCGACTGGCGCAGCTCCGCCGGCACCAGCGACCTGCGCAAGCAGGTGGTCAGCCAGTTCACGAAGCTGGCCCGGGCCGGTCGCGAGGATGACGGCATCGGCGCCGATCTGTTTTTCGGTGGCGGACAGGTGGAGCACGACACGCTGGCCAGGGGCATCAGCCTCCAGCGTGGTGGCGGCACCGTGAACGTCGCGCTGACTGCGCCGATCGATTTGACCGCGACTCAGCTCACGGCGATCTTCGGGGAACTGAATATCGGTGGAGAACAATTGGTCCGCCGCGGTGACCACGGCGCGAAACCGATGTGGGTCGGCGCCGCACTTGCCAGCTTCGGCATCATCTACAACCGTGACGTGCTATCGATGATGGACGGGCTCGCACCACCCACCGGATGGAACGACCTGTGCGATGCGCGCTACCGTGGATGGTTGGTGTTTGCAGACCCGGCCCATTCCGGCTCGGCCGCCGCGACGTATGACGCGATCCTGAGGCGTCGAGGCTGGCACGCGGGCTGGAAGGTGCTGCGCCGCGTGTTCGCGAATAGTCGGTCTTTTGTCACCAGCGCTGCAGCGGTGCCGCTCGAGGTCGCCGCGGGACAGGCGGCGGCCGGAATGTCCATCGACTTCTACGGCAGGTACCAGGTCGGCGCCACACCAGACGACCGGATCGGGTACATCGATCCGCGCAGCCCGCTGCGCCCGCGGGACGGCGCCTCGGCGGCCCTTGAAACCGCAGTGACGGCCGATCCGATCAGCATCCTGCGCGGCGCGCCGCATCCAGAATCGGCGCTGCAGTTCGTCACGTGGGTCCTATCCGAATCCGGCCAGGGTCTGTGGCAGCGGCGCATCGGCGTCGAAGGCGGCCCGATGCGATACGAGCTGCGCCGCCTGCCGATCCGCAGGGACATGTACCGGCCGCAGCAGATGCAGCACTGGACCGACAACATCAACCCGTTCGACCTCGCCCAACCACTGCCGCCCGGAATGCCGGGCTTCTACCGCATGGTCGCACCCCTGGCTCACGCCATGGCCGTCGACGTGCACCGAGATCTGCAACGGGCATGGACGACAATCTTCAGTCAGCCGCACCACCCGAATCGCGACCGGATGCTGCAACTGTTTGACGCCATGCCCGAAGGCACCGACGATCGCGACGAGGACTTATCGCTACGAATCAAGTGGGCCGACGGCATCGACACGGGCGACATCGGCCGGATCCTGACCGATCCGGACGATCCCCATCACCGCGACGTCATCGGAACCCTCCAACGATTCACCACCACGTTGCGGGCGCGGTACACGACCCCTGGCAGCAAACGCGGTTGGAATGACCGCGACAAGCTGTTGCGGCATCGACTGGCCTGGACCGGGTACTTTCGGCACAACTACCGGGAGATCGTCGAACTTGGCAGAAGGTAAGAGTCGCAAGTCGCAAGCCGGGAGGAGAAGTCTCATGTCGATGGCTGCAACACGCGTCCGCATTGTAGTCCAG
This sequence comes from Phycisphaerae bacterium, assembly GCA_963577635.1. Classification (GTDB taxonomy): domain Bacteria; phylum Planctomycetota; class Phycisphaerae; order Phycisphaerales; family Phycisphaeraceae; genus CAUZBA01. The sequence goes on along the minus strand of CAUZBA010000357.1, from coordinate 2,184 downwards.
GAACTATCGCGCGAAATGGTCCCCCACCGCTTTCGACTTGCGACCTTTGACTCTCACCACTTGCGACTGCTGGCCGCCCTAAGGGGCGGCCACGTTCTGCGTCGGCCCCGGCACCTGGGAACGTGCTGATTCACCGGCCGCGTGATCAGGAGGCGGCTCAACTTTCGCCAACACCGTCGTCCCGCCATAGACACGCTGCCCCTGGGACACGGCGGCTTGCGGCTGGCAACTCTCGGGAAGGTAGAGTTCCGTGGTCGAGCCGAGACTGATCATGCCGATCCGCTGTCCGCGCTGGACGATCTGATCGACGGTGACCCCGCAGCGGATCGTTCGCGCCACCTGCCCGGCAATCTGTCGCACGGCGGCGACGCGTTTGCCATGGGTGGGGTGCCGCATCACGATGAGGTTCCATTCGTTGACCTCCGCCGATGCCGGGTTCAAGGCGCTGCGATGCTGACCGTCCTGGTGGCGGATCGACTCGATCACCGCGTGGCAGGGACTTCGATTGACGTGCACGTTCAGTACGCTGAGGAACACCCGAATGCACAGGGCGGCCTCATCGAAAGGTTCAAAATGATCCACGCGGTGGATCGAGGTGACCTTGCCGTCGGCCGGACTGACGAATAAGCCGCGCTGCGTGGGGATGCGTCGGTGCGGATCGCGGAAGAAGGTCAGTAGGGCCCCGGTCATGACGATCACCGCCACCGCCAGCCACCACCACCCGATGATCATAAAGGTCGCGAACAGCATCAGCCCGATAGCCGCGACGACCGTCCATTCGCGTCTGCCATATGGGCTGAGCATGAGAGTGCCTAACAGGATGAACCGTGAGGTCCGAAACCGACGACGGTGGCGTCTGGGTAGGAGGCCGAAGCAGGCTGCCTGAAGGCTGTCAATGACGACCGACAGCCCCGGCCGCCGCCGTCGTCGTCGGTTGAATCCAGGGGCATTCGGTCAGGGGCTCCAAGTGGCCCTTACCGGAAAACGACTTTCCCCACGAAGAACCCGATCATCCCGAGCACGATGCTGACGCCGCCCAGGATGCCGACGTACATCCAGAAGGTGCTCGTGTCTTCGGTAAAGGCTACGGTGATCTCGCTGGTGACGCCAAACATCGCCGAAACACAGACGAGTGCCGTGATGACCAGGGCGATCGTGGAAGCCAGCAGCAAACCGATGCTCAAACCATTGCCGGTCGGGTCACCTGGATCGGATGTCGCAGCAGGCAACGCGCCCGCCGGCGCCTGGGCAGTCGCTTCAAAACCTTCCATGGACATGCCGGTGCCGCTGCCGGCCTGCATGCCCATACCGCTTTCGAAAGCGCCAGTGCCTGCGGCGGTCATCTGTTCGACGTTCGCGTCGGATCCTTCGTTACCGGGGTAGATCCCCTCGAGCAGCTCTGCGCCCAGGCTGGTGTCGTCGCTTTCGCGTGTCAGGTCGAGCAGCCCGCTACCGGAAGCGACGCTCTCCAGTGCCAGTTCCTCCTCTTCCGAGGCCGGTTCAGTCACCCTGGTCTGCGCCATGGGGTCGACGGGCCTGACCTCGTCGGCATCGAACACGCTGATCCCGGTGTCGCTCGCCTCGGCCAGGGGGATCGGTCCACCCGACTCCTCGATCGTGATTCCGGTATCTGACGCGCCGTTCAACGCGAGGCCTTCTGCCGTCGCTGACGCACCGTTTGCCGAAGCGTCTTTCGGGGCCAGGCCTTCCACCTGGTCGCGTTTGAACATCAGCTTATTGCCATCTCGGAACTGCTGAAGCTTGCCCTCAGTGGCCAGGGTCTTGACCTGGGCTTCGCTGGCACCGAGCTTCTGCGCCGCTTCCTCGAGCGAGTAGAACATTTTTGCCATGGCAGGCTCCCGTGATGTCGTGCTTGGCCGCTCGTGGCGTCTTCGCCACCGCGGCGTGGCCGGCCCCTGTCCGACCCGCACATTATAGTATTCGATTCCGGGCGTCACGCCAGAAACGCGCAGGCAAAAGCATCCCCCAGAGCATTTCCACTACGGACGTAGTGTTTTGATCGTCGGCGAAGCAGGCGACCCCGCGGCGGGTCGTGTCCCGCAGGTGACTCGTCCGCCCAAATTCGAGCGTCCGTTCGCCGGCAAGCAGGCCGTCACCGCGAGCGGGCGGCGCTGCTGGCCGACGCCAGGGGCACCTGCGGAAAACGACTTGTGCCGGGCGCGG
>CAUZBA010000356.1:0-3962 GCA_963577635.1 Phycisphaerae bacterium | reverse complement strand
TGATGATCATGCTCGCCGACGCCACGGGCCACGGCATCGGCGCCGCGCTGAGCGTCACCCAGTCGCGGGCGATGCTTCGCATTGGCCTGCGCTTCAGCCACAAGATCGATGAGTTGCTGACCAATATCAACAGCCAGCTCACCGAGGATCTGGCCGCCAACCGTTTCATCACCGCGTTCCTTGGGATCCTCGACCCGGCCCGCAACCGCCTGGACTATCACGCCCCCGGCCAGGGCCCGCTGCTGCACTACCGTGCCGCCAAGCGTGAATGCGTATGGTTCAGCGCCTCGACGGTACCCCTTGGCATCCTCGACGACCCGCCATTCGAAGAGCCGCCACCGATTGAGATGGCGCCCGGCGACCTCTTCGTCCTGTTGACCGACGGTTTCTACGAATATCAGGACGCCACGGGCGATCAATTCGGCGACGACCGTGTGGGTGCCGTGATCACCGAGAACGCCGAGGAATCGGCGCAGCAGATCGTGGACGCCCTTCTTGAAGCGACCATGCACTTCGCGGCAGGCGCCCCCCAAATGGACGATCTGACCGCGGTGATCGTCAAACGCGTCGAGTAGGTCGAGCGCCTTGGCGAGTGATGAGCGAGCCACGGGACACCTTTTCCCCGGTCGAGTGACGGAACCCAGCATCGAACAGCCCGGTTGACGCTGCAACATCGATTATCCACTGGCGAGGCGAGTCTCCCTCCGGGAGAGAGGGTCAGAACTGCCCGACGTCGCCGACACCCGACCTCACGGCCTGGTCAGCATCGTGATGGCCACGACGGCCGCCGCCCAGAGCAGACCCGTGACGATCAAACCGACATCCTTCAACACGATATGGGTCGGCCCCGTGAATCGGCCCGAACCGGCGAGCATCGCATATCGAAACAGGCCGTAGGTCACGAGGGGCAGCGTGTATAAAAGGTAGTCCTTCCGGAAGCCGGGCTCCACGAACGCGGGGCTTTCGGGATTGTGGTCCAGCGTGTAGATCAGAAATGTCACGATGGCGATCCCCGCCGCCACGCTGGTCAGCTGGTTGAGCAGATCGGACGTGTATCGCAGAAGCGTTTCCCGATGAGCACCGGCGTCAGTCTGATTGTCCAATGTGGCCAGTTCGCATCGTCGCTTGCCGAAACCCAGAAACAGGCAGAGCGTGAACGTGCACACCATCAGCCAGGGCGAAACGGAGATTTCGATGGACATCGACCCGGTGATGGCCCGCAGGACGAAGCCGATGGCGATCACGATCACGTCGATGATGGCCCGACGTTTGAGGTCCACCGAGTACAGCGTGATCAGGACGAAATAGCCCAGAACGAGCCAGGTCACGGCGCGGGGTAGAAATATGGTCACCGCCAGCGACAGCGCCAGCAGCCCGAGGCCGAACGCGACGGCGCCACCTGGCGACACCGCCCCGCTGGCGATCGGTCGGCCGCGTTTCTCGGGGTGCGCCTTGTCGGCATCCCGGTCGAGCACGTCGTTGATCGCGTACCCCGCGCTGGAGACCAGGCAGAACGCCACAAACGCCAGGAGGCCGCGCGGATCGGCCAGGCGCACCGCAAAGATCGGCCCCGCCAGGACCACGAGGTTCTTGATCCATTCGTGGGGTCGCATTAACCGAACATAGTGCGTCATGCCGCTGCTGTTATCGACATTCGCCGCGGCGGGATCTTGAATTCCGTGGAACGTAGAGCGGTTTCGCTTCGCGGACCTTCGGTTGCACCTCAACTGAAGCGTTCTGAGCTGGCTGCAACGGCACCTGCCTTTGTTCCGCCTGCGGCGGACATCGCCGACCCGCTGCGGGGTCGACTGCTCCAGCCTTCGCGAAGCCCGCTTCGGCGGGCGAAGGAAGGTCGCCCTCCGCGTCAGGCTTGTTTCGCCGACGCCCAGGACGCTACAGCCGAGGCGAAAACGCTCTCGCCCGCCGCGATCCGTTGCACGACACATTGTTTGGCCCGACCATCGCAATGCGATACGCTGACAACGCATGAAACATCTCAGCACACGGGCCGTCCGGTACCGACCAGGCGCTACTGATCTGCTGGTTATTTTCGCGCTGGCCGTCGCCATGCGCGTCGTGCTGTACCTGGTCGTTGCCTGGGTCGACGAGGTCTCGTTCAATCGATTTGTAGAGTACATCGACGGCCGCCATTACCTCGCCTACGCCCGGGCCTGGCTCGGCGCGGACAACGCCCTGGACTCTTACAACCAGCGACTGTTCCCGGGTTACCCCGGTCTCATGGCGCTGCTGCACATCCTTGGTGCGCCCCTGCACGCCGCGGCGGTCCTGCCGAACTGGTTGGCCGCCGGCGGCATCGCGGTGTTCAGCGCCGCGCTCTTTTCAGATCGACGGATCGGCTACGCGATGGCAGTGCTCACGCCTTCGTTCCTGATCAACTCGGTTCTGATCTCGGCCGAGCCGTGGTGTCTGCTGCTCGGACTCGCGGGGCTATGGCTTGCACGGCGCAATGCGGTCGTAGCGGCCGGAATGGCCTTCGGTCTTGCCGGAATGATGCGCCCGATGGCATGCCTCATCCTCGCCGGTTACGTCGCGATGACCATCCGGCGCGGCCGCTGGACGCAGGGCCTGCTTTGTGCTGCGGTTGCCGCCGCGGTCGTCATCGGGGGGATGGGTCTGGTGGCCCTGAGATTCGGAACCCCTTTCATGAGCTTCGTGGGTTACAGCCACGAGAAGGCTTACGGGGATGAACATTACGGCGGCCGCATTCTCACGTGGCCGTTCGAGTCGCTGGTCATGACGCCGGCGCGACAGCGCCGCGAGCACGAGCAGACCCCTGACGGAAAAATCAAACCGGTGCCGACCTGGAAGATCGCGTTCATCTGGATCCACGTCGTGCCCGTCGTCATCGGCTGTGGCATCGCTGCCGTGCGATGGCGCCTCGCGCGATCCAGAAGGGACATACTGCTCGCCGTGACGGCCGCGGTCTGGCTCGGGGCCAACACGATGTTCGTCGTGTGCATCGGCAGCCGGTGGGGCTTTCACTCCTTCGACCGGTTCATCCTTATCGGCCTACCGCCGCTGCTGTTCAGCTATCAGCGCCTGTTGCCCGCACGGCTCTGGATGTGGCTCCCGATCGCCGTGCTGTCCCTGGCCGTCGCCGCACACGGCACCGCGAACGGATCGATCGTTCGCAAGGCGAAACAATCGATTTCGTCAACCGCGCACCACCGGGCGATGGCGGATGAGGCATTTATTTGCAACCTAATCGGTAGTGAATCCGAGTGCCTCTCAAACCCGACGGGGAAACTCGGATTGGCCTCAGACTCCTGGCGAGACGCGTTCGGTGCCGAACATCGCTGGGTTCCGTCGCTCGACCGGGGAACAAGGCATTCCGCCGCTCGCTATTCACTCGCGACAGCACTCGCGACGGCGTACATTGACAGTCACCGGCCCGATTGTGACGATGATATTCTCCTCCGGAGAGGTGTCCGAGCGGCTTAAGGAGCCGGTCTCGAAAACCGGTGTGGACTTCGGTTCACCGTGGGTTCGAATCCCACCCTCTCCGCTTCGCGGAGAGGGTGGGATTCGAACCGATGTGGCAGCATTGGAATTTCGTCAACGAGATTTCTTCTAATCGACCGTCGGCGCCATCTCCCATGCCTCGACACGCGGGAACTTCGCGCTTCCGCCGCGCGAGAACAACGCCACGCCGAGGCTGTCGCTTCGGGTCGGGTGGATGCGGTGGGTAATGCACTGGCGCCCGTTGGCGAATACCTCCAGCACCGAACGATCGAGGAAGATTCGCAGCTGGAGCGCTTCGCCGTCGGCGAGTTCGAACGGCGCCGCCTGGGCAGTGACCGTCCGCTCCGATTCCGGCAGCCGCTCGCTTCTCTTGGCGTCGCGGTAATAGGGATAGACGATTTTCGGATCGAGCGTCGATTGGCTCACGTCGATCTTCAGCTTCTTGTCGCGCGGCACGCAGACGATCCCGGTCTGTTCGG
>CAUZBA010000355.1:0-3979 GCA_963577635.1 Phycisphaerae bacterium | reverse complement strand
CCCGTGTTGCGAGTCGTTCCGCGGCGCGGTCGCAACCCTGCTTGAGGCGCATGACGGGTCCAACGAGCCACGGGCGTCTGGCCAGGTGGCGCGTGGCCGCCCACGCATCAATCGAGCCGTCGGCATTCACCCATGACAGTGCGGCCGCAGGCACAACAGTATCGGCATCGTCGCTGATCGCGCGCAGCACCGTGAGGGGCAGTGCCATCTCGGCGGCGCGGCGGGCCACGGCATACGTCTCCATGTCCACCGCGCAAGCCCCGTGGCGTTCGAAGAGTTTCCGCTTCATCGCGGTCGAATCGGCGAGTTGTTGCGCGGTCAGCAGCGTGGGGCCATCCCCGGTCGCCTCGACCTTCGGCCTTGCCTGTGGCTGCTCGACGCCGATTCCGACCCTTCCACCCGATTCGTCCACGACCCCCGAGAATTCCGGCACGTCACCCACTCGCAGGGCCGGGTTGAGGGCGCCCGCGAAGCCGAGGTGGACGAGGCGCGCCGGCCGTTCGGCGCCGACGACATCCTCAAGCGCCCGCACCGCGCGGGTTTCGCCGACGCCGCTGATCATGGCGACAATGCGTCTCCCGTCGACGCAGCCGGTGTACCGGATGCCGCAGCGCCGAAGCGAGAGCAGGGCGGCACATGGCGCTATTTCATGTCGCACCGCCGCCAATAACACGATCGTGTCGGTCATTTCACCTGGTTGACCGGTTCGCCGGTCATGAACGCCGTGAGGTTGTCAGCGGCCGTGTCGATGATGCGCTGTCGCGCCGCGGTGGCGTACCAGGCGATGTGGGGCGTGATAATGCAATTCGGTGCGCCGATCAGGGGGTTGTCGGCGGGCGGCGGCTCGACCTCGAGTACGTCTAGGGCGGCACCGGCAATGGTTCCGGCACGCAGTGCATCGGCCAGGGCCTGACTGTCCACCAGGGGGCCGCGACTGGTGTTGATCAACAGGGCCGTCGCCTTCATTTTCTTGAGCCGTTCGGCATCGACCAGGTGATGCGTCTGATCCGTCAGCGGGCAGTGCAGGCTGATCACGTCGGATCGGGCGAACACCTCGTCCATCGGTAGCGATTCGATTTCGAGGCCCGCCAACTGCTTGGGCGTTGGCCAGAACAGATCGTGACCGATGAGCTTCATGCCCATGGCATCGCCAATACGCGCCAGCGTACGCCCGATCCGCCCCAGGCCGAGGATACCGAGGGTCATGCCCGTCAGCTCGGTGATCGGCGCCAGGGCAAAGCAGAAGTCGTCACAGGAACTCCACTGCCCGCGAGTGACGGCCAGATGATGAACATACACGTGCCGGGCCAGCTCCAATATCAATGCGGTGGCGTGCTGCGCCACCGTATCGGTGCCGTAGGTCGGGACGTTGGTCACGACCACGTCGTGTTTGATTGCCGCGTCCACGTCGACGACGTTGTAGCCGGTGGCGAGAACGCCGATGTATTTCAGTTGCGGGAGGCCGGCGATCGCCTCGGCGCTGACCGCCGTCTTGTTGGTCAATACGCACGTTGCGCTGCCGGCGATCTCGACGATCTGCGAGACGTCGGTGCGGTCATGGACCTTGAACGATCCGATCCGTTCGAACGGTGCCCAGCTGAGGTCCCCTGGATTCAGAGTCTGGCCGTCCAGGCAGACGATTGTTTGCGGCATCGCCTGATTCTATGATGGCACACATGCCCGTGCTCATCGACGGCCAACCCGTGGAAATCGACGGCGCAGATCTCAGCGACGTTCTTTCGGCAGCCCGTTGTCACCTGGATCCGGCCGGTCGGGTCATCGTGGAAGTGGAGCTTGACGGCGAGCCACTCGATACCGAGACGATGGAAAGCAGGCGGCAGGACCCGGTGGCCGGCTGCGAACTGAAGCTGACTTCGGCCGACCCGGGCGCGGTAGCCGTGGAGGTGTTGCGCAACGTGTCCGCCGGGCTCTCGGCAGTCCGACAGGACCAGAAGATCGCAGCCGAGTTGCTGCAACAGGACGATCAGGCCCAGGCACTCCAGAGGCTCTCGTCGATCATCGAGACCTGGCAACAGGCGCAGCAGGGCGTCATCCAATCGTTGAGCTTATCGCTGATCGACATCGACACATTGAAAAGCGGCGAACGAAAGGTCCCCGATCTGTTGAATGCTCTGGCCGACGGGCTGCGATCGTTGCGTGATCAATTGGCGGCACGTGACACGGTGGCAATCGCAGACGCGCTGCTTTACGAGTGGCCTGCGATCCTCGACCAGTGGGACATGCTGGTGGCGGCCGTGATCGATGCGATCGAGCACAGGAGACCCTCAAGTGGCCAGTCCCAACCTTGACCACCCGATGCTGGCACTGCTGAAACAGCGATTCGGCGGCCACAGCCTGCTGGCCACCGAGTTCCGCGGCCAGACCACCGTGGTCGTTCCGGTTGCCGTGTTGCACGACGTCATGTCCTTCCTGCGTAATGACCCAAAAACAGAATATGACCTGCTCGCCGACGTTGTGGGTCTCGATTACCTGAACTACCCGAAGGGCCGCGGCGCCCCGCCGGAACGCTTCGCGGTGGTGTACAATCTGGCAAGCATCGAGCACAACCGGCGGATCTTCGTCAAGGTGATGCTCGATCCGTCACAACCGACGCACGGCATCGACGACGATCCCGATCTGCATCTGCCCACCATGACCGATCTGTGGCCCGGCGCCGAATGGCCCGAACGCGAAGTGTTCGACATGTTCGGCATTCGATTCGACGGCCACCCCGATCTGCGCCGAATCCTCACCTGGGAGAAGTATCCCGCCCATCCCCTGCGAAAGGATTACCCGCTGCGGGGCCGCGGTGAGCGGGAGTCGTATGTTGTTGTTAATCGGGAGGACGCGTAGATGCGAATCTCATTGTTCCGATGTGATCCGCGTCTCTATTCGTCCGCTTGCCCGGACAGCGTCACCTTGACGCGAATCGCTCCCTCGTTGTTCTGCGGTTTTTCATCCCAGCAGAACAACTCGATCTCGCCGTTCGACGGGGCCACGTATGTCATGCCCTTGACGATCGGCAGAACCACATCCTCATTGAGCCGGGAATGCATCCGCAGATGCGGCTTGACCGGTGGAGCCACGCCGCGGTAGTCACACGCCTGCCCCCGCCTAGGGTGCCAGCGATCTTTCGCGCTCGGAAAGAAAACGATCCGCTGGCCTGACTTCACGACCATACCGGTCTCCAGAACGTTGGCCTGATGATGCTTCCTGGCATCAACGGTGAATAGCTTCGATTTCTTGCGTATGACGGGCGGGACGATCTTCTGAACCGGCGCGCCGTGATCAAGCTTCTTGAGTTCCGCGTCGATTCGGTTAGCTTCTTCCAGGTTCGACTTCTGCATTGCGGCATCTTGGGCCGCCTTGAGGTCACCGATGCAGGGTTCTCGGGCAGCATTCACTGCCTGCTTATAGGCCTCTTCCGCATCCCTGACGGCCTGGCGGTACTGCGTCTGTGCGGTACCGGCCCGCTGTGTGAGAAACTTCGCGGGCTTTTCAATCGGTTCAGCCCCGTTGGCGACCGGCACCGAGGAAGAAGGCACAAGACCGCTCACAGCAGATTGCCTCTGTTCAATGGTTGTCTCCATAAAGTGTGCTCAGCCACGAATCAGATGTCGTGGTCGTGCCGCGACGCAACCGTTCCGCAGTAAGGATCCCGCGTGCTCATTGTACGCAAGCGACCAGCAGGATGGCAGCGTCCCGACCGAACCGATCAATTCACGGTGTTGCCGACACCTGATCGCCGTGGTTGGCGAAGTCAAAGTCATTGATCTGGTCGATCATCTGCCGCAGCCGGCCGTAATTGCGCCGGGTGAAGACGAAGCGAACTCGTGGCAGGTCCAGGTGCGCGGTCTCGCCGTTCAGCGGGTCGGTCGCCTCGATGCTGCCCTGACTGACGACGTCGCCGAATTGATCGTTGAGCGCCTCGATCTGTCCGCCATTCAGTGGTCGGTGCATTCGGATCACCAGATCGTCG
>CAUZBA010000354.1:0-3989 GCA_963577635.1 Phycisphaerae bacterium | reverse complement strand
GATGATCCAGACAATCCGGATGCTTCCAATCCGCCGATCGCAGGTCTCGTTTCTGGAACGCGAGGTGGTAGAAGTAACCGGAATAGATCCATGCCCCCTCGTCTATTGCCAACACTTGCGCAGGATTCTTGAGAACAATGTTGATCGTCAGAACGGACAGGACACCAAGAGTCGATAGACAAAACCATGTCAACGTTCGATGCATCAGTTTTCCGACGGGGTTCTCCACGATCATCCTGTGGTCCTGTTAATCGCGCGAATCGGTTGTAATCTATAAGGTAGCGAGCCGACGGCGTGTATGCGGAAAGATCGGCGCAACGACCCCGACGGGATTCGAACCCGTGTTTACAGGATGAAAACCTGTTGTCCTGGACCTGGCTAGACGACGGGGTCGATGTGTGTCGGCGCCAGTGGAGGCGCATTATATGGCGCGATGCGGTGGGAACAAGTCAAGGGACTAGGCACTGAGGACGAAGGGGGGCCGTCGCGACTATCGTCGCGACGGCAGGCAAGGATCGGAAGCCTGGCCGATACCAGGTGGACCAACCCGAATGGAGTCGAGGAACGCTAAAACGGACCAGCGCACGAACCACAACCCTTCGTGCCTTCGTGCCTTCCCTATATTGTCAATCCCCCGTCGATGTTCAGGACGGCTCCGGTGATGAACGAGGCCTCGTCCGAGGCCAGGTAGAGGATCCCGGCTGCGATCTCGTCTGGATCGCCGAGACGACCGATCGGCTGGCGCGACTCGAACATCTTCTTGGCCGCGGTCGGGTCGTCGAAGGCGTTGATCCGGTCGTGGAGCGAGGGCGTCAGCGTCGTGCCGGGGTTGAGGCAGTTGACGCGGATGTTCTTGTCCACGTAGTCCATCGCCATCGCCTTGGTCAGTGCGACGACGGCACCTTTCGAGGCCGAGTACCCGGCGCGGTCTTTGAGTCCTTTGACCGCGGCGACCGACGCGTTGTGGACGATCACGCCGCCGCCCTGCTCGAGCATCTGCAGGACGGCGAACCTCGAAACGAGGAACACGCCCCGCGCGTTGATCGCGAACATCCGGTCCCAGTCCTCGATCGTCGTGTTGTCGACTGTTCCGGGCAGGACGATCCCGGCGTTGTTGACCAGGACGTCAAGCCGGCCGAATGTCTCGACGGTCTTTTCGACCATCGATTTCGCGTCATTGGGGTCACTCACGTTTCCCTGGACGAACAGGGACTTGCCGCCGCTGTCCGCGATTTGATCGGCTACGGCCTGGGCGCGCGGACTGACGGAGTTCACCGTGACCGTAGCGCCTTCGCGGGCGAACATCACCGCGGCGCTCTGCCCGATACCGACGCTCGCGCCGGTGATCAGGACAACCTTGTTCTTGAATCTCATGCGAGGTCCTTCATGCTCTGATCGATCGCGGGGAACACTTTTTCCAGTTCTCGATCGGTGTGTGTCGCCCCGAGGTACCAGCGGCCGTCCGGCAGCAGGTAGATCTTCCTCTGCAGCAGCGCGGCACGGAATCGATCGTATGCCTGCTCGTCGGTCTTCATGACGTCGGTCCACGCCCGCGGCGCTTCGGTCAGACCGAAGTGCACGGTAAATGCTGTGCCGGTGCCCGTGGTCACGAGCGTCTGGCCGCACTCCGAGGCGGCCTGCTCTATCCTCCGGCGGATCGCGTCGCCGTGAGCGTTCATGCGCTTGAACGTGCCGGGTTCCGAAAGAATCTTGATCGTCGCGATCGCCGCGGCTACGCTGATTGGGTTACCGTTGTAGGTCCCGAAGTGGCCGGTCCGGCCGTCTTCGAGAACGTCGAACATCTCGCCGCGCCCGGCCACCGCGGCCATGGAAAATCCGCCCGCCATCGCCTTGGCATAGGTCGAAAGGTCCGGCTCGAGTCCGAACATCTCGCGCGCCCCGCCGAGCGCGACACGAAAACCGGTGATCACCTCGTCGAAGATCGAGACCGCGCCGTGCTCGGCGCACAGGTCGATCAGGCCCTTGAGGTAACCGTCCACGGGCATGCACGAGCCGCCGTTGACCAGGATCGGCTCGGTGATGATGGCGGCGATCCGATCCGGATGCTCCTCGAACGCTCGCCGCACCGCGCTCAGATCGTTCCACGGCAGTGCGATCGTCAGTGCGTATTCTTCCGGCGGCTGTCCGCCGCACGACGGGCTGGCGCGGCCTAGTTGCTCAGTGGTCGGGTGGTTGCTGACGAGCATGTTATTGTGCCAGCCGTGGTAGTGACCCTCGAACTTCACGACCATGTCGCGCCCCGTTCGAGCCCGGGCCAGGCGAAGCGCCGACTGAACGGCCTCGGAGCCCGTGTTGGCGAAAATGACGCGCTCGACGCCGGGCAGAACCTTCACCATCAGTTCGGCGAGGTCAATCTCGCCCTGGTGCTGGGCCCCGAACGTATACGCCAGTTTCATCTGCCGGTTGACCGCCTCGGTGAGCGTCGGATGGTTGTTGCCGACGATCAGCGGGCCAAAGGAAAGCCCGTAGTCGAGAAATTCCTGGCCATCGACGTCGTAGTAGTAGGGGCCATCGCCGCGCACGAAATACATCGGCACGGGCGTCACGCGGCGCCGAAAGCCGGTCGAGACACCGGTCGCGAGCGATCGGCACGCCCGTTCGTACATCTCCTGCGACGTCTTGGTCGTGATCACATGTTCATTCCCGCTTCGAGTTGTCGTATTCAATGACATTACCTCCTTCCAACGGCCAGAGGATCACCGCGATGACGCCCAACGATCGGCGCCGGGTCGGTTACGATAGATCCCGTGGCGGGGCGCCGCAAGCCGGTGATACGAATACGAGTACGGAGTGTATGAGGCAGAGAAATATGCGCGTCGGAATCATCTGTATCAGTCATGAGTCGAACACGTTCATTCGCACGCCCACCGATCTGGAGTGCTTCCGCGAGCTGAAGTTGCTTCGCGGCGCCGAGGTGCGCGAGGAACTGGCCGAAATACATCACGAGGTCGGCGGCTTTCTCGGCGGCCTGGACGAAGCCGGTATGGAAGCCGTGCCGCTTCTGGCGGCCCGTGCGCTTCCCTCCGGCCGGATACCTCACGAAACACTGGAAGCGATTCTTGCTATGGCCTACGAAGAACTCGACCGCGCCGGGTCGTTGGATGGCCTGCTGGTGGCGCCGCATGGGGCGGCGGTCAGTGATCGCCACGCCGACATGGACGGCTACTGGCTCGGGCAGATGCGGCAGCGCATCGGACCAAACATCCCCATGATCTGCACGCTCGACCCGCACGCCAATATTTCACAGCGCATGGTCGACGCGTGCGACGCGACAATCACGTATCGCTCCAACCCGCACCTGGACCAGCGGCAGCGCGGCCTCGAAGCGGCCCGCCTCATGGCCGCAACGCTGCGCGGCGAAATCAAACCCACACAGGCGTGCGCCCGCCCGCCGATGATCATCAACATCGAAAGACAGAACACCACGGAGGAGCCCTGCCGCTCCATGTACCGCCTGGCCGGCGAGATCCTCGGGCGCCCGGGCGTTCTATCTAACAGCATCGCCCTTGGCTTCCAGTACGCCGACGTCGAGGAAATGGGCACGACGTTCGTCGTCGTCACTGACGACGACCAATCCGCGGCGCAGCGCCATGCCGACGAGTTGGCCGGGCATCTTCTCGCGCACCGTCGGGATTTCATCGGCCGATTCGTCGAGATGGATGACGCGATTGACGAGGCCCTCGACACCGACGGGCCGGTCTGCCTGCTCGACATGGGCGACAACGTCGGCGGCGGGTCGCCGGCCGACGGCACCTGGCTCGCCCACGCGCTAAACCGCCGCAAGGTGCGCCGCGCCTTCGTGAGCCTGTGCGACCCCAAGGCCGTGCAGCGCGCCGAGGCGGCGGGAATCGGCGCAACGCTGACCCTGCAGGTAGGCGGCAACTACGACGATCAGCACGGGTCGCAACTGCAATCGCAATTCACCGTTAAGTCGATTCACGACGGAGAATTCACGGAAACCCAGCCTC
>CAUZBA010000353.1:0-3995 GCA_963577635.1 Phycisphaerae bacterium | reverse complement strand
AGGCAATTCTAGAGCACCCCCGGCTGACCCCGCGACGTGCACGATCACCACCGCGGAGATCGCGGGACAGCCCTTGGAGGAATTTCTAGAACGTGATTTCCGAATGCTGGCCATCAATCTGGTAGGCTATCGCCCTCGAGAGGGGACATATGGCCAAGGTTTCAATCACGGTCAACGGTAAGCTGCGCAAGGCGGATGTGGAGCCGCGCCTGCTCCTCGTGCACTTTCTGCGTGAGCATCTCAACCTGACGGGCACCCACGTCGGGTGTGACACGAGCCAGTGCGGCGCCTGCACGGTGCTGGTCGACGGGCGCAGCGCGAAGTCGTGCACGGTCTTCACCGTCCAGGCCGATGGCTCCGAGGTCACGACAATCGAGGGTCTAGCGGCCGACGATGGTCAGCTCCATCCACTGCAGGTCGGCTTCTGGGAAGAGCATGGACTGCAGTGCGGATACTGCACCCCCGGCATGATTCTGTCAGCCGTCGAACTGCTGAACAACAACCCGTCACCGACCGAGCAGGAGATCCGGCACGGGCTGGACGGCAATTTCTGTCGCTGCACCGGCTACCAGCACATCGTCAACGCGGTGCAGCACGCCGCGAACAGGGAGTAGGTCAATGGCCGTGTCTCCGGTGCTTCCGAAACTGGTCGGTCAGCGTGTGAAGCGACGCGAGGACCCGCGTCTCATTCAAGGCCGCGCCACCTATGTGGACGACATCAAGATCGTTGGCATGGAGCACGTGGCGTTCGCCCGAAGTGACATTGCACACGGGCGGATCCAGTCGCTGGACACCAGCGCCGCCGAGGCGATGGAGGGCGTCACGGCAGTGTTCACCGGCGCGCAGATCGCCGAGTTCGTGGGGCCCGTGCCGATTTTTACGCCATTTCCATCTCCCGATCATCGCGCCGTGGTCGTGGACACGGTTCGCTATGTCGGCGAAGCGGTCGCTGTCGTCGTCGCCATCGATCGCTATATCGCCAGGGACGCGGCTGACGCGATCGTGGTGGACTATGACGTCTTGCCGGCGGTGGTCGACACCGAGCGGGCAATGACGGGACAGCCGGCTCAGTTACACGCCGATTTCGAAAACAATCTGGCCATCGCGTTGTTTCCGTCCGGCACCGGCGTGTCGCCAGACGGCCAGAGCGTCGACGATACCGCTATCGACAAGGCATTCGCCGATGCCGACGTCGTCGTGTCACAGCGTATGGTGAACCAGCGGCTCGCTCCCAGTGCGATGGAGCCGCGCGGAACCGTAGCGCACTACGAACCGGGCCACGGGAAGATGACGATCTGGTCATCGACGCAGGCCCCCCACCTGCTGCGAGGCTTCATCGCTCGCATGAATGACATGGGCGAAGACCAGGTGCGCGCGATCGCCCCGGAGGTCGGTGGCGGGTTCGGCGCGAAGCTCCAAGCCTATCCCGAGGACTATGTCGTCGCAGGTCTGTCGAAGAAGCTCGGGATCGCGTTGAAGTGGATCGAAGACCGGTCCGAGGCCTTTCTGGCCACAACGCACGGACGCGGCATCATCGGGTACATCGATATCGCCGCGACTGAGGCCGGCAAGGTGCTCGGCATTAAACTTCGCCTCATCGCGGACATCGGGGCGTACAATATGCTGTTTACCGCTGCCATCCCGACGTTCACGACGCTGATGGCGAATGCGACCTACGACATCCCAGCCATCCGCACGACGATTACCGAGGTGTTCACCAACAAGACCCCAACCGACGCGTATCGTGGGGCGGGTCGGCCAGAGGCGACTTACTTCGTCGAGCGGGGCCTGGACATGCTGGCCCGCAGGCTGGACATGGACCCTGCCGACGTGCGGCGCCGGAATTTTATTCAGCCGGATCAGTTCCCCTACGCCACCCAGATGGGCGCCGTCTACGACTCGGGCGACTACACGGCGGCGCTCGATCGCGCCCTGCAGAATTCTGGGTGGGAGACGTTGAAGGCCGAACGGGACCAGGCTCAGGCCGAAGGCCGGCTTGTCGGACTCGGCCTGGCGATGTATGTGGAGGTCTGCGGTCTGGGCCCGTCCTCCGCGCTGCCGACAGGCGGCTGGGAGCACTCGCAAGTCACCATCGAGCGCGACGGCCGTATCAATGCAACCACAGGGGCCTCACCCCACGGTCAGGGGAACGAAACGACCTTCGCCCAGATGCTGGCTGACCAGTTTGGCGTGCCGATTGACCACGTGACCATCCATCATGGCGACACCGCCATTGCGAAACAGGGCATTGGCACGTTCGGTAGCCGATCGCAGGCGGTCGGTGGCGCGGCGCTGCACTTGGCCGGGGGGAAGGTCAAGAAAAAGATGGCAAAGTTTGCCGCGTCACTCATCGAGGCACATGAAGACGATCTCGTCTTCGAGGATGGCCGTATCTCCGTACAAGGAGTGCCCGATTCCGGCAAATCATTCGCGGAAGTGGCGTCCTACGCCTATGTGCCGGTCATGGGCGGCGCAGTGCAGTTGCCCGATGGACTCGAGCCGGGCCTGAGCGAAGAAGCATTTTTTGAACCGAGCAACAACACCTATCCGTTTGGCTGCCACATCGCGTTGCTCGAGATCGATCGCGACACCGGTGAGCCGACCCTGCTGAGGCTCGTGGCGGTCGACGATGCTGGCAACCTGATCAATCCACTGATCGTTGAGGGACAGATCCACGGGGGGCTGGCCCAGGGCGTCGGTCAGGCGATGATCGAGGAAGTGCGCTACAACGAGGATGGTCAGCCGCTGACCGGTTCATTCCTGGACTACGCGATTCCGCGCGCTACCGACCTTCCCAGGTTCGAGCTCGACAGCACCGTGACACCGACCCCAGTCAACCCACTGGGAGCGAAAGGAGTCGGGGAGGCGGGCACGCTGGGATCGACCCCCTGCGTCGTGTCGGCCGCGGTCGACGCGCTCAGTCAGTTCGGTGTCACCCACATCGACATGATGCTGCGACCCGAGAAGCTGTGGCGCATCATCCAGGGAGGCGAGTCGTGACCCCTTGCACCTTCGAATATGAGCGCGCCACCTCGATCGACGACGCGCTGACCAAGCTCGCTGCGACCAAGGGCACCGGTAAACTGATCGCCGGCGGTCACAGTCTTGTGCCGCTCATGAAGCTTCGGTTGAACGAGCCGGCGACGCTCATCGACATCGCGCGCATCCCCGGCCTGGCCGGCGTGCGCGACGTGGACGGCGTAATGGAGGTCGGCGCCGGCACCGTGCATCAGGATGTCGCCACCTCGTCTTTGTTGCGGCAGCAGTGCCCGGTGGTTGCCGAGACAGCGGGGACAATCGGCGATCCCCAGGTGCGCAACCGAGGCACACTGGGCGGTAGCCTGGCCCATGCCGACCCGGCCGCCGACTACCCGGCGGTCATGCTCGCCGTCGATGCCGAGATTCACCTGCGGAGCTCGCGGGGAACGCGTGTCGTGCCCGCAGGCGCCTTTTTCCAGGACCTCTTCAGCGTGGACCTCGGCCCCGACGAGATCATCACCGCGGTCCGATTCGCGCCGGTGCGAGCCGCCGCCTACGCGAAGCTCTATCAGCGCGCCTCGCGGTTCGCCATTGTTGGCGTGGCGGCCGCGCTCGACGTGGTCGATGATGTCATCCGTTCCGCACGTGTCGGTCTGACCGGCGCCGTGTCGCACGCCGTCCACCTGACCGCCGTCGAGGAAGCGCTCGCCGGGCGCCAGCCGACGCCGGAGGTCGTCGCCGAGGCTGCGCAACTCGCCGGGGCGGACCTCAAGGACGTCGCCAGCGACATTCATGCCAGCGAGACCTACCGCCAGGCGATGGTCCCGGTTTTTGCGAAGCGCGCGCTCGACATGGCGTTGGCCCGTCTCGCCTAGCAGGTAGGAACCGTTGGAAGGCGGGAAGGGAATCGGCTCGCGTAGAATCACTCGGTCGGACGGCTTCAATCCAGTTCTTGGACTATACGAGGGAGCGTTACATGCAGACATCCGAGTCCCGTTTGCGCAACGGTGTGTTGG
>CAUZBA010000352.1:0-3997 GCA_963577635.1 Phycisphaerae bacterium | reverse complement strand
ACCTTTACTGTTACTATATTGTTGGTCTGCTCTCGGCCCCGGTCAAAGAGGATAGACATGGCATTTTCCGACGCCACCCTTTATCCGCTGCAGTTCGAACCGGTCTACAAAGAGAAAGTCTGGGGCGGCCGCCGCCTGGAGCACCTGGGGCGGACGCTGCCCGGCGCGGCGGACGCCATGATCGGCGAATCGTGGGAGTTGACGGATCTGGCGGACACGGCCGTGTCGGGCGGTGGAGGCGGGCCGCAGCGCTCGATCATCGGAAACGGTGCCCTGCGGGGCAGAAGCCTCCACGAAGTGATCGAGGCACGCGGATCGGAACTACTGGGCCGCCTGGCGGTGAATGCCACGGGCGATTTCCCCCTTCTGCTGAAGTTTCTCGACGCGGGACAGAACGTCTCCGTCCAGGTGCACCCCAGCCCGGAATACGCCCGCAACCACCCCGAGGCCCACCTGAAAAGCGAGGCATGGTATATCCTCCACGCCGATCCGGAAGCGGTCCTCTACAAGGGCGTGCAGCCCGACGTGACGCCGCAGCAGTTCCGTGACGTGATCGACTCGAACGACGCCGACGCCGTCGCACGACTTCTGATCGCCCTGCCTGCACGCGTTGGCGACTGTCACTACCTTCCCAGCGGCACCTGCCACGCGCTTGGCGCAGGCATCCTGGTTGCCGAAATACAGACGCCCAGCGACACGACCTTTCGCGTCTTCGACTGGGGCCGCACCGGCCGCGAGCTGCACATCGAACAGGCGATGCAGTGCATCGATTTCGGCCCGCCCGACGTCGCCAGGAACGAGAAACGTGCGCACGTGGCCGGGGTCTTCACCGCGGTCAGTCGCTTGGTGCGGTGCGAGCACTTCCGCATCGAAAAGGTGCGCATGGCCGAAAGCTACGAGCAGGAGTTGCCGTACGACCAGCCCGCGGTGTGGATGGTTCTGGAAGGCGCCGGCCGCATCGACCCCGGCAACGGCGCCGACCCGGTCGCCTTCCGGCGCGGTCAGACGATGCTGATGCCCGCCAACATGAACGACGCCCGAGTCATAATGGACGAGGACACGGTCTGGCTGGAAGTGACGTTCCCGATCGCGGTGTCGGATGCAATAGCGTGAGGAGGGATCGACAAAATCCGTCGCGAGTGCTGTCACGACCGATGGGGGAGTGACGGAATGCCTTGTCCCCTGTCAAGCGACGGAATGCCTTCGCTTCCTACGGAGCGACGAAAACGAGTATTGTGCCGCACAAACGGTTTTTAAATCACAATGCTGTCTACCAATGCCAGAATATCCACGCCATCCTTGAAGCTAATGAACTTATCCTCATCGGGGTCGGCCAGGTACCAATCCGCATCTTTGCCGCTATTGAGGAAGTCTTCTTCCCCATCGTTGAATACCGTGCTGCCGTTGATTAGGTAATTCAAGCCGTCCAGCCCCCCAGATCCGCTTCCGCTGAGGTTCGCGACTCGGTCTGCCAACGATTTGTTCGATGCCCATTCCCCTCGGATCGAGCGCAACACGTCGATCGCCATCGGCGTGATGGCTGAGCTATCGAGGTCAAAGATCGTCTTGCCGGCAACCAGAATGTCCTCGTCGCTTTGGCTGATTAGATGGTCCTTACCGGTCCCACCGATGAGGACGTTTCGACCCGCGCCGCCAATGAGTTTGTCGTCGCCTGCGCCGCCCAATTGCAAGCTGGGACCACGACCGGCATTCGAAAAATCGTCGCCATCGCCGCCATCGATCAGGGACGGCAGGTCGACATCCCCGGCGATTGTCGCGTGGTCGCTCCCACCGCAAAGGATCACCAGGATCTCCGTGACATCCGCGGTGCTGAAGTCCCGGAACAGATCGCTAACGAAGTCGGCGTGCACTCGCACGCTTCCGTCACCGGTCTGATTGATCTCTACGTGATCGGCCACATCCGTACCGATGACGGTGAGGACGCCGTTCGGATCCAGGCCCACGCCCGACACAACCGCGAACGTGATGTCCGTGGCCTGGCCGGAATCGTCATCAATGACGGTCAACGTCGCGGTGTAGATGCCGCCCGATGCGTAGGCATGCGTGGCGGTCGCAGTGCCCGAACCGTTGAATTCCGTAATCGTTTCGGCCTGCACCGGTTTCCCGTCGTTCCAGTCGATCGTGGCTGTGTGCGTGTCGAGCGTTCCCACATCGGTAAACTGCGCCATCACGGTGACCTGTTCACTTTCGTGTGCCCCGCCGCAACCCGCAGAGCTGCTTGCGACGGACTCGATCACAGGTGGCAGATTCTTCACGAGCGTATTGACGTCGGCCGTGCCTACATCCGCGTCATCGTCCGTAACCTCCAGGCTGATCACGTAGGTATCCTGGGGCGTCGTCGTCGGGTTGTCGTCCAGGTACCGGTGTCAAGCTGAACGGCTGCGTTCCCGTCGCGCTGGGGCCGAACGTCAACGTCTAGACGTTGACTGGGCTCAACGGATCGCCCCAGTTAACCGTCAGATCAAACGTGTCGAGCGTTCCCGGGTCGACGATATCGGCGGTCAGTGTCACCGTACCGTCCTCATCCACCATCGATGTCACGACAACGTTCTGAAGCTGCGGTGCGACATTGTTGATCGTCAGCGTCGTCTGCGCCGCGGCGACGTTCGTGCCGTCGCTGACTTGCACGGTCACATCGTTGGCACGCGATCCGTCGGCCAGGCCAATACGAGAAGCTGCACCGCACTGCGCGTCGGGTTGACGCCGACCACGTTCTCGTCGAAGTCGCCGTCACCATCCACATCCCAGCGATAGGTCAGCGGGTCACCTTCCGGATCAAGTGATGCCGAAGCATCGAGCGCCAGGAGATCACCTTCACCGATCACGTACGGCCCGTTGGCGTCCGGCACGGGAGCAAAGTCGTCATTTTCGATGGTTCCGATGGCTTGGGCACCAGCGACATTCACGCGCGTCGGGTCGGTGCTGCCGTTGAACTTCGGATCCGTGATATTGACCTCGAACGTCTCGTCCATCTCTTCAAGATTCTCGCGGATCACGCCGACGGTCACGGTCGTCGACGTCAGGCCCGCAAGAATCGTTGCGGTCTGGCCCGCGATGGCCGTGTAGTCAATCCCCGCCAGCGTCTGGCCAACGATGTCAGCGGTGCTCATGACCACCGTCATGTCCTCCTCGGCTGCAAGGTCCGAAGAGATAATGAATACAAAGTCCGTGATGCCGGGCGCGTCGCCTTCGACCAGCGATACGTCGGTGATTGAGATGCTCGCCGTGTCATCGTTGTTGATGGTGCCGGTGCCGGTGCCGCTGTCACCGCTGATGATCGCAGCGTCCCGCACCGCAGTCGTGTTCGTCACATCGCCCAGGGTGATCGCGATCGTCTCGTTGTCTTCCACGATCGCGTCGCGCGTGATGTCAACGTCGATCACCTGCACCTCACCCGCCGACCCGATGAACGTCAGCGGGCTGGGAGTCGTGTCGGTGAAGTCGCTCACTTCAGCGCTGCCCCGCGCGCTGCCGAATGCCACGTCGAATCCGCCCTGCACGGCTGCGTCCACCGTGACCATGAATGACAATGTGGTCGTGCCGACGCCCGTTCCTTCCGTGATGATGACATCGTCGATACTCAGTGTGGCGCTGTCGTCGTTGAGGATCGTACCCGTGCCGGCCGAACCGATTGATACGCTGCGGCCGCCCACGCCGAGCATGTCGACCTGGCCGACCACGGTCTCGTCGGCCTCGATGATGCTCTCGTCGGTGACAGATACCGTGACAAACTGCGACGCGGTGGTCTGCGCTGTAAAGGTCACCAACTGATCGCTGATGGTCGCAACGTCCAAACCCGGCGTCGCCGTGCCGGTGGCCAACGTGTCTGACCTTGCCCCCTGAAACAAGTCCATATCGAATGTTAGTGAATTCGTCATGGACGCATTCAGGGAATGGCAAGGATCATGGCCAAGAAACGGCAGGGCGCTGAGCAGATCATCCCAAAGCTGAGGGAGGCGGAGGTTGAACTGGCAAG
>CAUZBA010000351.1:0-4004 GCA_963577635.1 Phycisphaerae bacterium | reverse complement strand
AGGCACAACACGATCGAATATCGAACAAGAAATGATGAAGGTCGAAGGGATGAGCAAGATCGATGAGCCGGTCCTCCAAGCCAAAGGTTCGCGTATTCTTCCCTTCATCATTCGCAGTTCCTTGTTCGCTATTCATCATTTGATGAACACAGCTTAACAAGATCGCAACGTGGAAATCTTTCCGGGAAGGCACGATCTGGACGGTTGGTCGTACAGCGGAGGGTTGCGTTGATTTGCTTCCGGCGGCCGCGGCCGGTCCCTCACGCCCTTCCGTAGACGGTGCAGTTCGACGCGGTCGCCGAGGCCGAATCGCTCCAGTTCCTCCGCTCCACGCACGCAACTGCCGGCACCGGAATCTACTGGGGCGTCACCTCGGCCAGTGCGTCCTCCACGTCGTCAAAGATGTCGAAAAGACTGTCGAGGCGCGTCGTCGTGAAGACGGACTCTACGGTAGGCGTGCAGTTGGCGATCACCACGCGGCCGTGGATGTGCTCCAGTTCCTGCAGGAGATTGATCAAGGCCTGCAGGGCGGCGGAGTTGATGCGCCGGACCTGCGCCAGGTCGATGACGAAGTGGTGGACGTTGTCGTAGCGGATGCAGCCGATCAACTCGTCCACCAACTCGGTCGCCAGCGTCTCGTCCATCGACTCGGTGGTGACGGTGGCCACTGCCACGTCGTTCATTCTCTCGATGCACAGGCACGGTGCATTCATACGGATAGCACTCCGTCTGGTCCGGCCCCCTGAGCAGATCGGCAGGTCGGGCGCGTGACTTGGGGCGAACTTGCCCGCGGGCGCTGCCCGGCCGCTTGTCCAGCCGACACGATCGTTACAGACCGCGCCGCCGGCATCACCAGTGGCAATTCTTGGCGCCCCTGCGCCTTGGCGCGAGCGTTTCGTTGCGGTGTCAGCCGAGAAATCTCAGGTCCTGCACTGTCGCGGCCACGCGTGAACCTTCGGCGGGCACCTGCACCTTCGTGCCTGTCCGGTGGCGGCCCCATTTGATCATGGCGAAGGCGATCGCGCCGCCACCGAGCATGGGGGCGCCGGTGGAGCTGGTCACCGCACCGCAGACGGTGCCTTCTGAATCGAGAACCTCGCAGCCGGCGACCGGAAGTCTTTCGTCCTGCATGCGCACGCCGCGCAGCACCTTCTTCGGATGACCGAGACTCTGCATGCGGGCTACGACTTCCTGGCCCAGGTAGCAGCCCTTCGTGAAGCTCACCGCATCAGCGAGGACGCCTGTCTCGTGGGGCAGGCTGTCGGGGCCGAAGTCGATGTGAAACAGCGGCGTGCCCGCTTCAATGCGTGCTGTGTTGTACGCCAGCCATCCGATGCCCCGGCCGGTAATGGGGCGCTTCGTGCCGCCGGCCACCTCGGGCACGAGCCCGCCCAGGGCTTCGCTCAGGGCGTTGTACACCACATCGCAACCCGCGCGCGGTGCGAGCAGGTGCAGGCCCGGCGAACCGGTTTCGTCGAGGCGGAGCAACCGGCAGTCGTGCCCAGCAATCGTCGTGACCACGTGGGTGCAGGCGACAAGTTCGTCTACGCCGATCACGCTTTGCGAAGACGAGACGGCCGCGACCAGCTTCGAGGCCTCCGGACCGTGCAGCGCCAGGTGCGTCCACGATTCCGCGGCATCGTTGAAACGCACGTCTTCGGTAAAGACGAACGCCTCCAGCTCACGGGCCACGTCGGCGGTCTGGAAGATGTCCATGACCAGGAGCGTGCGGTCTTCGGTCTCCACGACGACCAGGTCGGCGGTGATGCGCCCCTGCCTGCCGAGCAGAAACGCCCGGCACGCCGTCCCTGCCTTCAGCGATTTCGTTTCGTTCGTGAGAAAGCGGTTCAGCAGATCCAGCCGATCGTTGCCTTCGACCTCGACGACACCGCGCTGCGGCAACTCCATCACGCCGACACCCTTGCGGATCGCCGCGTACTCGGCCTCCGTTTCGCCGAAGCTCTCGACGATTTGGACATTCTGATCCGCAGGGCCGTAGGGAAGGAACGCGGCCTCGGCGGCCTCCTGGATGTCGTGTAGGGGGCTGGTCATGGTCACTATTGTGCGCAATTTCTCCCCGCAGGCATTGCTCGCGGTCCGGACCATGGAATCCGCACCTCGACATCAGGCGCAGATCTCCGCGAACCGCGAACCGCGAACCATGCTCCATCGCCCACAACGGCCAAGGCCGGAAGTTCATGAGACTGCTGATTCATTCCCCTTCGTGCCTCCGTGCCTTCGTGCCTTGCGGGCTTAGCCCGCGTTAAGATGTCCCTCATGCCCGCCAAAAAGACCATCGAGAACGTCGAAGTTGCCGGGAAGCGCGTGCTCATGCGCGTCGATTTCAACGTGCCACTTGACGGCGGCAGAATCGGTGATGACCGGCGCATCCGCATGGCACTGCCTTCGATTCGAAGCGTCGCAGATCGGGGCGGGCGCCTGATCCTTTTCAGCCACCTCGGGCGGCCCAAAGGCGCGGGTCCCGAGCCGGATTTCAGCCTCGAGCCGTGCGGGCGATGCCTGTCCGAGATGCTCGGTAAGCCCGTGGTATTCGCGCCTGACTGCGTGGGTGCCGCGGCCCGCAAGGCCGTTTCGGCGCTGGCGGACGGCGACGTCGCACTGCTCGAGAACCTGCGCTTCCACGCAGAGGAGAAGAAGGGCGAACCTGGGTTCGGCGCGGAGCTTGCCTCCATGGCCGACGTCTACTGCAACAACGCATTCGGCACCTGCCATCGCGAGCATGCGTCGATGGTGGCCGTCCCGCAGGCGATGGGCGAGCGGCCGAAGGTGGCCGGCCTGCTGGTGGACAGCGAGATCAGGTATCTGGGCGAAGCGCTGCGGGCCCCGCGCCGTCCGTTCGTCGCCGTTCTGGGAGGCAAGAAGGTTTCCGACAAGTTCGGCGTGATCACGAACCTGCTCAAGAGCGTGGACCGCATCCTCATCGGCGGGGCCATGACCTACACCTTCTGGAAAGCGCAGGGACGCGGGGTGGGCGACAGTCCCTACGAGGAAAACTTTCTGGAGGAAGCCAGGTCGCTTCTGGCCCGCGCCTCGGACAAGCTGCTGCTCGCACTCGACGTCCACTGCGCCCGTCAGTTCAGCGCTGAAGGCCCGCTCGAAATTACAGAGCAAGGTGTTCCTGACGGCACCATGGGGCTGGACATCGGGCCCGCGACGATCGAGCGGTTTAAAACCGCCGTATCCAACGCCCGAACAGTCGTGTGGAACGGCCCGATGGGTGTCTTCGAGATGCCGCCCTTCGACGCCGGCACCCGCGCTCTGGCCGAAGCCGTGGCCGATGCCACGCAGGCGCACGGAGCCACGAGCATCATCGGCGGCGGCGACTCCGCGGCGGCGATTGAGCAGTTCGGCCTCGCCGACAAGGTCACCCACGTGAGCACCGGCGGCGGGGCAAGCCTGGAGATGCTCGAGGGCAAGTCGTTCAAGAGCGTGGAGTTGCTCGACGATGTGGATACCGGTTGAGGATTGATGAAGGCAGGGAAACCACGAATGGGCACGAATAGACACGAATGGATGCGCGATGCGGAGGCGCAAAGAACATTGGATGCCGGAATATGAAATGTTTGCATGCGTTCATTCGTTTGCGAAGCACAGTTCAATGAGCACCAGCGTCATCCGGGTTACGGTCTCGTATACTTCGAAGTAGATGATTGATTAGTGTTCATTAGTGTTCATTCGTGGTTTTCATGGGTTTCAAACTTAGTGAGCGCCAAACATGTCCAGAACTATGCCGGGTGAACCGCTCGAGGCCGTGGCACGGGCGACCGACGGCTTCACGACCCGCCCCGTCATCGCCGGCCGCCACGGTGTCGTCTGCGCCGGGCACTACCTGGCGGCCTCGGCGGGCCTGCACATCCTGCGGCGCGGCGGGAACGCGATCGATGCCGCGGTGGCGATGGGCTTCTGCAGCGCCGTCCTCGAGCCGCATCTGAACGGTGTGGGCGGCGAGTCACCCATTCTGATTCATCACGCGAAGTCGAAGC
>CAUZBA010000350.1:0-4009 GCA_963577635.1 Phycisphaerae bacterium | reverse complement strand
CTTGTTTCTGCCGTGTGGTGGGGTCATGCCCCCCGGCGGCTCACGGCGCGTGACGTTGGCCCCGGCACCGGTCGGCGATCTCCTGGATGGGCAGATCGAATTGCTCCGCGGTGGCGAAGTCTTTGAGTGAGGCCACGTCCTGTGCCGCCCGATCATCGAGGATGACCGCGAATCGGGCCCTCTGGCCACCGGCTTCCTTCAGCAGTTTGCCCAGGTTGCGCGATTGCCGGTAGCTGAACCTCGCGTGCAAACCCGCGCGCCGCAGGCGGACAGTGAGCGCTGGTACTCTGAGCGCGCCCTGCTCTGTGGCGGCGATGACGTAGACGTCGGGATGCGGGCTCACGTCGTCGGGCATCAGGCCCTTGTCGGTCAGCACGTTGCTGATGACCACGTCGCCCATCGCGAAACCGACGGCCGGGGTGGCTGGGCCTCCGATCAATTCGACGAGGCCGTCGTAGCGACCGCCGCCGGCGATGGCCCGCTCGGCGCCGCTCACCTCGTGGATCTCGAAGACCGTTCCCGTGTAGTAAGCGAGGCCGCGCACGATGCCCAGGTCGTACTCGCACCACGGGGAAAGGTCGAACGCTGCAAGCTGCTCGTCGAGTGCTTCGAGTTCACCGAGGTGTTCCTGCATGCCGAGGGCCTCGCGCAACGGTTGGAGGTCGCCGGCGCGGTACTTGAGGCGGCAGGTCTGCTCGAAGCGCTCGAGTCTGGCGGCATCCAGCCCCAGCCCCATCGCGGCCTTCGTGAAGTGCTCGGTTTCCATCTTGTCGCGCCGGTCGAGCAGGTCGAAGGCCTCCAGCATCTTCTCGTCGGACACGCCGAGCCTGGCAAGCACGTGACGGACGGTCTGCCGATGGCTGATCTTCACGCGCACCTGCTCGGGGCCGAGGCCCAGTTCCTTGAGCAGATCGACTGCGGTGAAGATGCACTCGGCGTCCGCCAGCGGGCCCTCCCAGCCGACGATGTCCACGTTCCATTGCAGGAACTCGCGCAGGCGACCGCGCTGCGGCCGTTCGGCGCGGCAGAAGTTGCAGGCCGAGAACCACTTGATCGGCTTGGGCAGGGCGCTGGCCCGCTCGGCCACCATGCGCGCCAGCGTGGGCGTGAACTCCGGCCGCAGCGCGAACGAACGGCCGCCTCGATCTTCGAAATGAAAAAGCTCCGAGACGATCCCTTCGCCGCTCTTGACCTTGTAGAGTTCGAGGGGTTCGAAGAGGGGGCCGTCCACCTGCTCGAACCCGTTGCGGATCGAAATGCGTCGCCACGCATCCGTGAGATAGGTGCGCCACGCCATCTCGCGCGGATAGAAATCACGCGTGCCTCTGGGACCCTGAAATTTCACTTGATGCCCACGATGTAGGCGATCCAGACCGGATCGCTTTCGGCATGGCTGCGGCGGCGGTAGACGTCGGTGCCCTCGCCGGTCTCGCTGTCGGTATCTTCCCAGTAGACCTCGGTGCGTCGGAAGCCGGCCTCCACCATCAACTCGCGCATTTCAGGGATCGACCACAGCCGCCATTCATAGCTGAACGCGCGGTTCAACTCGCTGCCGTCCTTGAATCGGAAGTGAATGTGGCACTTGAAGCCGTGGGTGATCGGGTCGAACCGATCCTGCTCCCAGATGTAGGTGAAGCCGTTGTACTTGTGCACGTCTTCCTGGTCTTCTTCGATTGACTCCGAGCCGCCCAGCAGATCGGTGATCAGGACGCCTTCGTTCTTTAGGTTCGCATGGGTGGCGCGAAAGTAGTGCCTCAACTCGTCGCGGGTCTTGAAGATGCAGAACGAGAAGTTCTGGGCCGCGACGATGTCCGCCTTCGGCCCCCGGACGCTGCGCACGTCGTCTTCGAGAAGCTCGAT
Source organism: Phycisphaerae bacterium (assembly GCA_963577635.1). Taxonomy (GTDB): domain Bacteria; phylum Planctomycetota; class Phycisphaerae; order Phycisphaerales; family Phycisphaeraceae; genus CAUZBA01. Next base: position 2,149 of record CAUZBA010000350.1, on the reverse strand, counting down.
GCGCGATTGTGCTGATTCGGCCACCTTCGGGAGGTTGTGGCGCTTGCCCCACGCGAGGGGCTCGGGGTCGATGTCGACGCCGATGGCGCGGCGCTGCGCCTTGCCGCGCACCCACTCACAGCAGACGGCGAAGGTGCCGCAGAAGTCCTCGCGCAGAATTTGGGCCGGTTTGCCGTAAGCACTGCGGTACACGCGGTTCACGAAATTGACCTCGTGTTCGGGCTCCTGCACCGACTTCAGATAGAGTTCATACTTGTCGGCCTTGCTGGCCATCGTGCCGTTGGTCTTGCGCTTCTGCTTGTTCTTGGGCATGGCCGGATGATAGCATGTGGTCGGATACCAAGTGTGCGTCTAAGGGCCGTGACAACATCACGTACGGTGGTTCAGCTTCTGGAGGCATGGCGTGCGCATCATCGGTGGGACGCATCGCGGGCGCAGGATCCAGCCACCCGAGGGCAAGCTGACGACTCGGCCGATCACCGACCGCGTCAAGCAGAGCCTCTTCGACCGTCTCACGTCGATGCAGATGCTGGACGGCCGCGTCCTCGACCTGTTCGCCGGCACGGGCAGCCTTGGGCTGGAGGCCCTCTCGCGGGGCGTGGAATCCTGCACCTTCGTCGAGATCGATCGCTCGGCGCTGCGCGGGCTGCGGGCCAACCTGGAGAACCTGGGCCTGGCGGAGCGGGCCGACGTCCTGGCCCTGGATGCACTGCGCGGATCCTGGCTCGAACGGTCAGGGGGCGGTCCGTTTCAGGTCGTCTTCTGTGATCCGCCTTACCGGCTGAGCGGCGGCGGCGCAGCGTCGCAGGCCGTGGAACGACTCATCGACGCCCTGGCGCCCTACCGAGAGGACGACGGCCTGCTCGTCCTGAGGGCCCAAAGGGAATCGCAGCCGCCGCAGGTCACGCGGTGGGAAGGCCCCGAGACGCATTCCTACGGCTCGATGTCCCTGCACTTCTACCGTCCGGCACTTGACGATGCGCCCTGATTCGCGGTTTCATCCACCAGCTTTCCCGGTGAGAACTCAAGGGCCGATGCCGTTCCAGCGAGTTTGAGCGGTCTCGACATCGGGGCGGCGATTTCGCCGGTGGAGCAAACCGGATCTAGTATGGGGGGCGGGTTTCATGGATTCCCGCTGGGAATAGACGAATCCCAGACGTTCCAACGTTTCGTCGTGCCCGTGAGACTGTTGCAGTACTAGAAGAGTTCCGATTCCGACCCCGACCCGGATCCCGATCCCAGCGGATTTCAGATTGAGATGCAGATGGGACACGGCAACACCCGCTTTGGTGGGGCAGACATTCCTGTCTGCCCCGGGCTCGCGGTCCATGTTTCAGAATCCGAAAGCGATTCGGATTTCGATAGGGATAGCGATGTCGATGTCGAATCCATCCAGAAGAAATCCCCGCCATCTGGATCCGGGCGGTGCCTGCGGGCCACACGACCTGATCGGCCCGTGAACCGTCAACTTGAAATTCCGAATCGCTATCGCTATCGCTATCGCTATCGTTATCGTTATCGCAATCGCCATCGCAATCGCCATCCTGGATTATGCAACAGCCTCCCGTGCCCGATTTTGGACCCTGAACCTCGGAGCGTAGCGGCTCATGCTTCGTAGCGAAGGCTACTTCGCAGAGTAGCAAGATCCGCCGTGGCCCGAAGGGCTCAGGCGGGCTGAACCCTGAACCCTACTTCTCGCGGCCTCCGGCCGCCCCGGCTGCTCCCCCATGTTCAACAACCTCTCCGACCGTTTCAACGACGTTTTTCGCAAGCTCTCCGGTCGCGGCAAGATCACCGAATCGAACGTCCGCGAGGCGATGGACGAAGTTCGCACGGCGCTGCTGGAGGCGGACGTCCACTACGAGGTCGTTGAATCCTTCACCGAACGGATACTCGAGCACGCCCTGGGAGAGGAGGTTCTCACGAGCCTCAAGCCCGGCCAGATGATGATCAAGATCGTCTATGACCAGCTCGTGCGCCTCATGGGCGGCGGCGACGACGAGCCGGGCATCATGTACGTCAACCCGGGTCCGACGATCGTGATGATGTGCGGCCTGCAGGGCTCCGGCAAGACGACCACCTGCGGCAAGCTCGCGGCCCACCTGCGCAAGCAGAACAAGTCGGTCATGCTCTGCGCCGCGGACCTGCA
>CAUZBA010000349.1:0-4009 GCA_963577635.1 Phycisphaerae bacterium | reverse complement strand
GATGGGACGCCAATGATCGTCGGGGAGTTCCACCAACTTCCAATTCTGCTTCTCGCCGTCATCGCCCTCCTCGATTTCCTGCCGAAAGACCCACGTTTGAGGCAGCACACCGGTCTTGTCCATATAAAGTTTCTTCCATTGAAACCCTCGCCCGTCCACGATCTGCCTCGCCGTCACACCCGTGGCATCGCTCGCATCCAGATCCGCGCCCTTCTCCCAGAGCAGGACGAAAAACTCCTTATGCCAGTTCTTGGCAGCGCTGTGCAGGACAGTTTCTCCGGATCGATTGGTTGTGGAAACCTCAGCGCCCGAATCCAGCAGCAGGCTTGCAATTTCCGACTTGCCCAGCAGCGCGGCCAGGTTGAGCGCGGTCCATCCTTCGTGGTTGGTTGCGTTGACGTCGGCACCGTGGGAGATCAGCAGCTTCACCATTTCCATTTCGCCCACCTCGATGGCGGCCGTCAGCGGTGTCCAGCCCCATCGGTCCCCTGCATCGATCGCGGCGCCGTCCGCCAGCAGTTGCTCGACGGCATCCGTACGTCCCTCAACTGCCGCTATGTGCAATTTTGTCTGCCCGAACGCGTTTATCGCGCCCGGCACCGGCCGGGAGACGGACCGGACCGCCCCCGATTGCGATTCAGATTCCGTCGTGGCCCCGCTGCAGCTGCACAGGATCGCAATCGCGGAAAGGTGAACGGTTGAAATGAATAGAGTCCTCATTGAGTGGCCTCGCATGGTTTGCTTTCAAGAGTCATTCGGTCATTTCACAAGGAACGAAACGGTCCCCGTTTGCTCGGTGTAAAGGTCCGTCGCCGTCACAGTCCACGTTCCCGTTCGTTCATTGTGCGCGATGGGCAGTTCAAACTGCCCGCGGCCGTCTTCGACGATGAGGCTGCGGCTGAACCAGGGCGCCATTTCGCCGTCGGGGTCCGTGACTCGAATTCGCAGTGCGTACACTACGTCGGGGTGGGAAACGTGAGATTCAATCTTGAGCGATTCGCCGCGGGCGACCGAATCGCTCGCCGCGGTCACAATGGGTGGTCGCAACTCACGATCGCTCACGACGAAAAGTGTCGCCCACCAGGGACGGACACCCGTCGTGAACTCATCCGTCCGGCCGAAGCTCCTACCCGTGCGCATTTCGTAGACGTGCTTTGAATCAGGCAGCCTGACTGTCACAGGGACCGGCGTATCAAGCCCGTTGAACGGACGCGGCGGCATCGGAGGACTGATGTCGGGCCAGGTGTCGCGATCCGGTCCGTGCAATGCCACGACCTCGATGCCTTTGCCAGTGCGCCATCGCACGGCCTCCAGGTTCCTGTGCGGCCGGCCGTTCGCGTCAAGAAGCGCCAGCGGCCGGCGAAGACCGGCGACGTTGAACATCGCCCTGATCAGACCGATGGCGTCGTCCGGACCCTCGTGCTCGGCAATGTTCGGATAGGACCAGATCGTGAAGTTCAGCAGGATTGCCCGCCCCTTGCCCACCTTGTTGACGATGCAGATCGGGGTTCGGCCCGCCCTGCCGATGGCCGTGCCTGTGGTGACCTCGACTGCGGGGTTGACCCGCATGTTGAGGACTTCGGCCGCCACGTCGCGGTCGCCGATCGTCCCGACGATCCGTCCCGGCGTGGCGACGGCTTCTACGTTCCCGGTGTGGCGCACGCCGAACAGATCGTCCAGGACGCCGTCCTCGCGAGCCTTGCAGCGCGCCCCGAATATTCCCGGCCTCACGTCGGCGATCACCGTTCCGCCGCGGGTGACGAAATCGCGGATGAATGTCTCCTCCTGGGGACTGATCGATTCGCACTGCGTGAGGATCATCAGCTTGTATGGTGCCGGATCGAACTCGCCACGAAGGATCTGCCTGTCCGACACGTAATTGAACTGCAGCCCGCAGGCGCGGATCGTCCGGTGCCACGCCTTGTGGTTTCGTTTGATCCGCTCCTGCTCGGGGCTGGTCATGCCGGTGTCCTCCGACCGATCCTTGGGACGGCCGTACGTCGGCCCTTCCTCGAGCTTCATCGCCTGGAACGACGGGTATGAGTGCAGCATCACGACACCGTCGTGCTGCATCTGCGTGCGCGTGTTGACGTTCAGGAGCGTTCCGACCCCGTCGAACACGATCCGGGCCGAATCGACCACCCTTTCGATATCGGGACTCAGCCCCATCTGGGGAGACATGAAGCTGTCGGCGCGGAACTTGGCGACGGTGTTCGCCCCGCGCAGGAAGCAGTACCAGAAATTGGTCATGCCGATGAAGTTGCCGTGCCGGTATCCCTTGGGGGTGATCGACCGAATCACCTCATTGGTCGGCTCGAGCCACTGATAGGGCATCCAGAAGTCCGCATGCTGCACGATCGTGTAGATGTCCTGATCCAGATCGTTGGAAGTACCCTCCACGCCGGCCTTCGCTTCGGGGTCCATCCGGCGGGCCTCGTCGGTGAATCGTTTGACGTAGTTGGCGAAGTTCCAGTAGTGAAAAGCCCCGCGGTCGTACCATCGCGGGTAGCTCTTCATGCTCTCGTTCCATTCCGTGGAACCGTTGGTCGGGCCGATGCTCGATCGTTCGATGTTCGCGTAAGACTTCTGCCAGGCCAGACGCCTGGGCATCTCGATCCCCGGCATCGAACTGGTGTCGACGTACGGTTCGATCTCGTCGAAGCCGTTGTGCGACGTCCCCCACGATTCGTTGAGGGCCGCAATATCGCCTCCGTACTGGTCCTTCAGGTACTCCTGGTAGAGTTTCCAGCACGAAGAGTGAAGGCAGCCGCCGCGCGTCGTCTGCTCGTCACCCATGCTGTAGACGTGCACGCCGTGCGTGCGGAAATCCATTTCGTCGCCGATGTATTTCTCCACGCGCCGGGACACAGCCGGCTCGTCGTTCCAGCAACCTTCACCTCGACCGGGAAGGCCGTCCGGACCGACGATGGGATAGTTTCGCCCCGTGTCCGGGGGACGCCACAGGCCGCTGACGCAGTAGGGGACGTAGTTCATCCCCGCCCGGCTCATGTACCACCAGGGCACCTTGGTGGTCTCCAACCTCGATGTCACGCCCGAAGAAGCCATCAGATCGTCGGCGAGGTCGAGAATTTCGCCGGCGAACAGCCTGCCCCAGACGATGAAGGCCCACCGGTCCTGCTTGCTGATGGGGACCGTGTACGGGACGGAGTAGCCGGAGGTGATCGGCTCTTCGCCTGCCATGAGCGTTGCCTTGACCACCACGTAGTTGGGCATTACCGACGCCGTGGGAAGAGAGAATGTCACGGATTGCCCCGGGTTCGAGAAATCCTCCTGTGCCACCGCGCGGGAATACCGGTCGATCGCCGTGACGCGCAGTGTTCGCGGATCATTGCTGTTCGCCTTGACGGCGACCGTCCCTTCGATCGGATTGCCCGCCTCGCCCCACTCGCGCTCGAGCGTCACGTCGGCCACCTGTTCCTCCGCCGTCACCGTGAACAGCGTGGTCGCCCAGGCCTCGACCCCCCTGTTGCTCTCGGCGATGACATCGAACCGGTGCATGCCGGCTGGAAGTAACGGGAACGCGTAGGTCCATTCGGATTCGGACGCGCTGCGACTCTCGGAGGCTGCAAAGGGCCGCGAAGTGCTCGACGGGTCACAAAAACGAGTCTTGACTCGCAGCTTTCTGCCCTTGCCCTTGCGGGTGACACGGATCACTTGATTCGACAATTCCTCACGTCCTATGCTGTCGGACGGCATGGATATCGAAAGTTCCAGATCCGGCTCGCGCCCGGCCGTCCACAACATCGCCCGGCCGTGCCGCTCGAAATTCGGATCCCGCCAGAAATCAAACGCAAAGATCGACTGTTCACGCGACGGGAGACCCGCGTTGATCCCCATGTTCATCTGCTTGAAAAGCACGACGCGGCCCTTGCCGAGCGTCAGGACATCAACGTTCAGGCCGGCCAGCAGCGACGGCACTGTTTCGACAGGCTCCGCGCCCGCCAGCATCCTCTGGTCAAGCTCGCCAAAGACGAAGAGCCCTGCCCCC
>CAUZBA010000348.1:0-4027 GCA_963577635.1 Phycisphaerae bacterium | reverse complement strand
GATCCCCGTCCGAATCTTAGGTACATCGCCCGAAACATCCGGATCATGACCGAACACAGCGTCAAGGGGTATTTTGTTCAGACCGTTCAGACCCGCGGAGGGGAGATGCAGGACCTGAGATACTATCTCACCGCCCGGGCGCTTTGGCGACCCGAGGTCGACGGCCGCGAGACGATGAAAGAGTTCTGCAATGCCTACTATGGCGCCGGTGGCGACGACGTAATTCGCTATATCGACTTCCTGCACGACGAGTACGGGCATAAGGAGTGGGGGGAGGAAAGGTTCGGCACGAACGGCTGGATGGTGAACCCGACATGGATCTATGACGCCGAATACCTCCGCAAGGGCGACGAGATCCTCGCCGCGGCCGAAGCGAAGGTGGACACGGCGGAAATGGTGCATCGCATCGCGACGTGCAGAATGCCCATCTGGAAGATCAAACTGGACCGGTCGTTCGGCGAGGTGGGCAAAGTGTTCACTTTCCCGCTCGAGTGGGCTTTCCGGATCGATCCCGACGACAAGGGGCTGGCGGATCAGTGGCAGCAGACCACGGACTTCAAGGACTGGGCGACCATGCCCACCGACAAGCACTGGACGTTCCAGGGTGAAGATCACCGCGGCGTGGGGTGGTATGGAATCAATTTCGATGCGCCCGATAGAACAATCGCGCGGCCAGCGCTCTGGTTCGGCGCCGTCGACGGCGACGCGGACATCTACCTCGACGGCGAGAAAATCGGCGAGCAGAAGCTTCCGGCCACGTCGATGTGGCAGCACGGGTTCTATATCCCGATCGAGAAGGGCCTTGCCCCGGGCCGCCACACGCTGGTCATGCGGGTCTTCAAGGACCACGCCAACGCGGGGATCTGGAAGCCGATTTTACTGATCGACATGTCGGTCCCCATCTCGGACGATCTGAGGACCGCGGGCGAGCGATTTGTGACCACAGCCAGGGCGGCCGACCTGTCCTTCATCAGCGAGAGCTACGGCGGCCGGTACACCCAGACCGAGAAGATGTACTACCCGAAGGTGAAGTTCTTCCTGACACACGGCGGGGCGAATTAGATCAAAGGGCGTTGTCCACGCGGCCGGATTCTGTTGGTGCAGCCTGACAGCCAACTCGCATTGCCGCGAGCCTGTTAGGCATTACCCCGTTTGAATGCGGACACCCCTATTCCCCGCCCCGTGAGGCCGCTTCCCGAGCGGTTTCAAATCAATTGATCTGAACCTACGAAGGGCCAAGGACCTTCCAGATGACCAGATAGACCGTCAGAAAGGCGACGTCCAGCGCCAGCACGATAACCAGCGCCTTCGCCCACATCCGTAGGATCTTGTGCATGCCGATCCGCTCCTGACCTCCGAATCCGATAGGAGGATTATGAACCATGACGTGCGGAAAAACAATACCCGGAAGCACTTATTCTGACCTGGAAATCACAGTAATTTCTGTAAGCACGGCTTCTGCGTGCCGTCGCGAGCGAAGAGCGAGCGACGGAATGCCTTGAATCCCCTTTCCAACGCCGTCACGGGCGATGAGCGACTGACAGAATCACCTGTTCCTGTCGAGCGACACAGTGCCCTTTCCCCTGTTAAGCGACAGCGGAACTCCATATGTAGGGGCCCAATCGATTGACCCATACCAGATAGATCCGATCCACGATTCTCCAGGTCCAATAAGCCGCCACCATCTGCTCACCGGGACGAATTCGCGCCCTTTTTCTTGCGAACGACCCTTGTGCCCGGGGTTCCGGGCTTCGTCCGCACGGGGCCCGCACCCTTGCCGATCCTGGGTGCATCCTTCAGCTCACGGATTCGATCCCGCAGCGTGGCTGCCCGCTCGAACTGCAATTCCTTGGCCGCTTCTAACATCTGTTGTTCAAGCTGTTCGAGAAGTTGCGTGCGATCGAACTGCACTTCATCCTCGCCGATCGCCTGGCGGGCGGTCTGGCGGGCCCGCAGTTGCACTTCGATTCCGTCGCGAATCTGCTTCTTCACAGTCTGCGGCGTGATGTTGTTCTGGCGGTTGTGTTCCAACTGGCGTGCGCGGCGCCGGTTGGTTTCGTCGATCGCCTGTCGCATCGCGGGGGTGACCCGGTCGGCGTAAAGGATGACCTCGGCGTTCACGTTGCGCGCCGCTCTGCCGATCTGCTGGATCAGGCTGGTTTCGCTGCGCAGGAAACCGGCCTTGTCGGCATCCAGGATGGCCACCAGGGACACTTCGGGCAGGTCGAGCCCCTCGCGCAGAAGGTTCACGCCCACGAGCACGTCGAATTCGCCCTTGCGCAGATCTTTCAGAATCTCAATCCGATCGAGCGTGTCGATTTCGCTGTGCAGGTAACGGCAGCGGAACTCACCTTCGGCGAGGTACGACGAAAGGTCCTCGGCGAGCCGTTTAGTCAGCGTCGTCACGAGAGCGCGCTCGGATTGTGCCGCGCGCTGCCGCACGGCCTGCTCGAGATCAGCCACTTGTCCGTCAGCGGGACGCACGTGGATCACCGGATCGACGAGGCCGGTCGGACGGATCAGCTGTTCGACGATCTCGCCCCCCGTCTGTTGCAGCTCGTACGCTCCGGGCGTCGCGCTGACGAATAAGACCTGTGGCCATTGTTTCTCGATTTCCTCGAACCGCATCGGCCGGTTGTCCAGAGCACTGGGAAGTCGGAACCCGTGCTCCACGAGCACCTTCTTTCGATGCTGATCACCGTGGTACATCGCGTGCAGTTGCGGGATTGTCACGTGGCTCTCGTCGATGAAAAGGAGCCATTCGTTCTGCGTGGTATCGGGAAAGTAATCCATCAGGGTGTACGGCTTGCTCCCGGGCGATCGGCCGTCCAGATGTCTGCTGTAGTTCTCGATGCCACTGCAGTATCCGACCTCCTCGATCATCTCCAGGTCGTAGCGCGTACGAGCCAGGAGCCGCTGCGCCTCGAGCAGCTTGCCCTCACCGCGCAGCTTGAGCACCTGCTGGTCGAGCTCGGCGCGGATCGATTCGAGGGCGCGCTCGACGGTTTGCGGGTTCATCACGTAGTGGACCGCGGGATAGATGAAGATCTGCTTTTCTTCGGCGAGCAATTCACCGCTGGTCGGGTTGATCAGCTGCAGTCGTTCGATCTCATCGCCGAACAGCTCGATCCTGTAGGCGAACTCGTCGCCACCCTGCTGAAGCTCGATCACGTCGCCCCGAACCCTGAAGGCTCCGCGCTGTATGTCGAAGTCCTTTCGCCCGTACTGCAGGTCGGTGAGGGCGCCGAGGAATTCCCTGCGATCGAGCGTCTGACCCTTGCTGAGGCTGATGACCGACTTCTTGTACTCGGCGGGCGATCCGAGTCCGAAAATGCAGGAGACGCTGGCCACGATAATGACGTCGCGGCGCGACACGAGATGGCTTGTGGCGGCCAGGCGTAATCGGTCCAGATCGTCGTTGCGCGAGGCATCCTTCTCGATATAGATGTCACGTTGCGGGATGTAGGCTTCGGGCTGGTAGTAGTCGTAGTAGCTGACGAAATAGCAGACGGCATTATCGGGAAACAACTCGTGGAACTCTTCGTAGAGCTGGGCCGCGAGCGTTTTGTTGTGGCTGATGACCAGCGTCGGCTTGTTCAATCGGGCGATGGTGTTAGCCATGGTGAACGTCTTGCCGGATCCGGTGACGCCCAGCAGCACCTGGTAGGGTTCATTTCTCTCGAACCCCTCCACCAGGCGATCGACCGCCTGGGGCTGGTCTCCGGTGAGCTCGAATTCGCTGACGATGCGAAACGGTTGCTGGTCCATGAGTGTTCATTGTAGGGCGAAGCGGTCGGGAAGCGACGGTGGTGGAAGCGACGAAGCGGTAGATGCAGCGACGGAGCGATGAAGGGTTCCGTCGCGACTCGCGTCGCAACGGAGAGAGTAGTGCGGACTGCTTCGCCGATATGTCGCGAACAAGTCGAATCGGAAGGTCACGCAGACGAAGCGAACCGGCGCCCGAAACACAACCCTTCGTCGCTCCGTCGCTTCTTCTTCACGCCTGCGATACCATTCAATAATGCCC
>CAUZBA010000347.1:0-4034 GCA_963577635.1 Phycisphaerae bacterium | reverse complement strand
AGAGCCCGCCGAAAACGCACGCCCCCTTAACCTCGTGCCATTCGGGATTGGGACCCTTTTCGTGGCACCCTTTTCGCCTCAGGACGCTACGATTGGGTTAAAACAGCTCTTGGTTGCAAGACCGGAATAACAGCGATGGCGAAAATGAGTCACATCGATAAGCAGGGACGGGCCAGAATGGTAGACGTGGGGCACAAGCCACCGATGCACCGCACCGCCGTGGCCCGCGGCGCCTTCGTCGCGCGCCCTGCCACGCTGGATGCCGTCATGGCCGGTGATCTGCCGAAAGGCGAAGCGCTGGCCGTCGCCCGGGTCGCCGGGATCGCGGCCGCCAAACGCACCGACGAACTGATCCCCCTGTGCCACAGCCTGCCGCTCGATCACGTCTCGGTCGATTTCACCCGTGAAGACCCGCAACATCTGCGCGTGACCGCATCGGCATCGACGACGGCAAGAACCGGTGTCGAGATGGAGGCGTTGACCGCCGTCGCCGCGGCGTGCCTGACACTTTATGACATGGTGAAGGGGATCGACAAGGAACTTAGGATTGAACACATCGAGTTGGTGAAGAAGCAGAAGCAGGCGACGGAGCGCGTGAGCCCGGAGGGCGAGCGCCGTCGCGACTGATCAAGGAGCGACGGAAACCATCATCATCCAGCACGAGTAACGTCTCGTAGTCCCTCGGCTCCATGAGGCGAATCCGAATTCCCCTGTCGAGCGAATAGCGAGCAACGGAATGCCTTTTGCCCTGTCGAGCGACGGAAGGCCTTTTTCTGATGACCGTCAGAGACAACTGATTCACTTACCCGAATCGACCTTCAAGCATCAGGATGCAGCCTGAATAAAAGTTGCGATCAGGATCATGATCACCATGATCACGGGCCAAAACAACGGAGCAAGGCCGATCCCCACCAGAACCATGCCGACCAACAGGATCACACCGTGGCCGAACGAGACTTGTGGTTTCGGCCTGAACACTCCAACTTCTGCCCGATGAGCGCCGCATTCCGGATATATCACAGATCGAAGCCCTCGAATCGGGTACCCACACCTGCCGCATCCGTCCATCGGCAAAACACGATACTTCCGCGACAGCTTGAATGAGCACCAGATCACCACGAGGCCCACGACGATGAATGCTGAACCAGGTAGCCATATTCCCCACGGCGGGCTCACCATCGTTCTCCGCCGGCCCTTGGGAGGCGACGAACCATTCACAACGAAGGGTGTGAAAATATGTCACGCGGACTGCCGTATGATTTTACCCTGGTCATGCTCCATGAATTGCTGTCGCTAGAATGTAAGAACGGGGCCCCCAATGACTCCAGCTGCCGAGGCAATCTGGTCGGGCTTGGAATTTCGCAAGCCGATGATGCTGCGAAACATCGAGCCGCTCAGTGAACGACACATGCGGTAGCAGCCCGACGCCGACCGAAACTCGATTGCGTGGCAACTCTGGCACATCGCGGAGGTGGAGGAGAACTGGATCCGAACCCTGGCAATGCAGGAGCCGCCGCGATTTCCCTTCGGCATTCAGGTTCGGGCCGCCACGCCTGAGCAGATCCCGGCCAAGAAATCGCTACTCGAGTATTTCCACGAAGTTCGGGCCGTGAGCAGGCAGCACCTCGAAGTGACGACGGACATCGGTCTCGAGCACGTCGTCGAGGACCCGGATTTCTCGAAGCTGACCGTTCGTGACGTCTGGGCGGGCGTGGTGACCAGCTTCGCCTGGCACGCCGGCCAGATCGCCCTCACCGCCAAGCTTGCTCCCGGAAGCCCGGTGACGGTGATGCAGTTCGCGTACTGGAAAACCTAAGGAAGAAGCGACGTAGGGGGGATCATCGCAGGCGATCAGTGAACGTAAGCAGGCCTTTGCGATACCGAGTCGAGCCATCAGGCAAGAATGTGATGAAATAAAAGCGGACCGGCCGCCGAACCGCAACTCTTCGTGCCTACGTGCCTTCGTGCCTCATCGATCCTTGCCTACGTGCCTCCACCACTTGCGTCTGCCCTCGCGCAGCATTACCATTTCACCGTTCGCTAGGGGTGCCCGCCTCTGGATGGGCGGGCTGAGACAACACCCTTAGAACCTGATCAGCCAGCATCCGCGCCAACGCGTGGTGCCGCTGCGTAGGGAAGCGACATGAAACCGGTACGAGCAATCGGCTCGATCGTGTCAGGACTTCCTGCGAGCGCGGCAAGGAGGTCCGACGATGATCCAGTCTCCCGCAACCAGCACTGAACCGGCGCGGTACGACCCGCCACACCACCTGCCGCAAGTCGGGCAGAACCCGGGGCACACGCCGAACGTGACCACGCCCGGGTCGTTCGCCCGTGTGCCGCAGATCGCGCCGGGCCGCGCCGGGGCGCTCACCTTTTCCTCTCCCGACACTCCGGGCATGCCCAGCCCAAGTGAGAAGACCGCGTGGGACTTCATGCCTGTTGACTGGGTCTGCACGGACCCGCAGCGGCGTGAGACGCCCGAAGCCTGGACGGCGCCTGCGGGCTTCGAACCGCGCACGCAGCTCGAATTCGCACGTCTAGGCGTCGTCACCGACCAGATGAAGCGCATCGCTCAACGCGAACCGCACCTGACGGCGACGCAGATCCGCGACGAGGTGGCGGCCGGACGGATGATCATCCCGGCGAACCGAACACACCTGGGCTACCGGCTCGATCCGATGTGCATCGGTCGTGCCTCCACGACCAAGATCAACGCCAACATGGGCGCTTCTCCGGTCTCTTCGGGCACCGACGAGGAGGTCGAAAAGCTCAAATGGGCCGAGCGATGGGGCGCCGACACGGTCATGGATCTGTCGACCGGCGGCAACCTGGATGAGTGTCGCGACGCGATCCTGCGTCACGCCACGGTACCGATCGGGACGGTGCCCCTCTACTCCATGATCATCGGGAAGAAGATCGAGCAGCTGACCCACAGCGATATTCTGGCCATGGTCGAGCATCAGGCAACCCAGGGCGTGGATTACTTCACCATTCACGCCGGGGTCAAGCGCGAGCACCTGCCGTACGTGAAGAACCGTCTGATCGGCATCGTCAGCCGCGGCGGGGCGCTCCTGGCCAAGTGGATGATCGTTCACGGCCGACAGAATCCGATGTACGAGCTGTGGGAGGACATCTGCCGGATCATGCGGCGGCACGACGTGACGTTCTCGATCGGGGACGGGCTGCGCCCCGGCGGTCTGGCCGACGCCACCGACCGGGCGCAACTCGCCGAGCTTTCGACGCTGGGCGAGCTGACCGAGCGTGCATGGCGCTGCGGGGTGCAGGTCATGATCGAGGGCCCGGGTCACGTACCGCTCGACCAGATCGAATACAACATGAAGATCGAGCGTCGCGTGTGCCACGGTGCACCCTTCTACGTGCTGGGGCCGCTCGTGACCGATATCTTTCCCGGTTACGACCACATCACATCGTGCATCGGCGCCACGAACGCGGCGTACCACGGCGCGAGCATGCTCTGTTACGTGACCCCCAAGGAGCACCTGGGTCTACCGAAGAAAGACGACGTCAAACAAGGTTGCGTCGCCTACAAAATCGCCGCACACGCCGCGGACGTCGCTCTGGGCATCCCCGGCACGCGCGACCGGGACGACGAGCTGACCAAAGCCCGGGCTGCCCTGAACTGGCAGAAGCATTTCGACCTGTCCTTCGACCCGGATACGGCGCGGGCCTACCACGACGAAGACCTGGATGTGGACACCGACTTCTGCGCGATGTGCGGGCACGACTGGTGCAGCGTCCGCATCTCCAAAGAGATCCAGGAGTTCGCGTCCGGCAAAGATGAAGAGTACGCCTGGGATCGCGCCGAAGTTTCCGCAGCACTGACGGCCGAGCAGCAGCAGGTTCTCGAAAATCGCGGCATCCTCAGCCCCGAGCAGATTCACAAGCTGGCGTCGAAGACCCAAACGGCAATGCACGCCGAGAGCCAAAAAGCCACCTGCCACAGCGACCACGTTGATACTGACGAAGCGAAACGCATGCAGGACAGTTTGCTGCCAGTGGTCGATCATTAG
>CAUZBA010000346.1:0-4039 GCA_963577635.1 Phycisphaerae bacterium | reverse complement strand
GCATAATCGTCATCGTCGGGACAATCGTCATATCGATGGTATGGGGTGGATTTTGAGTGCAAAGACAACGACGCGGAGGGATCGCCACGCGGTATTCTCGGACCTCGCCCTCGCTACACAGGCGTCGACCGATAACCATCCGGGCAATCCTTGGCGACGTCCAGGGCCGGTCCCTGCGAAACGCGATCCAGGGTCTCAAGGTGCTCGATCGACAATGCCCATCCCACGGCGCCGCAATTTTCTCGGACGCGTTGCGGCGTGTCGGCGCCGGTGATGACCGAGGTGATCCCGGGGCGGGTTAGGCACCAGGCCATGGCCACCTGGCCTGGTGTCCGGCCGCACTGCTCGGCGATGCTGATGACGGCGTCAATGACGCGTCCGGTGCGCGGCGTCATCGCTTTTCCATAGTTGTAGGGCCCGCGATGCCACGACGTTCCCGGCGGTGGCGGCTCGCCGTACCGGTAACGGCCCGATAGCAGACCGATGGACGTCGCTGCGAACACCGTGACCGATACGCCCTGCTCATGGGCAACGCCGGCCAGCTCGGCTTCGATCTCACGGTCGAGCAGTCCGAACTTCACTTCGTCGCACGCGAACCGCACCAACCCGTCGCGCTCGCTGACATCCAGGGCCCGGCGCAGCAACGGCGCGTCGAAATTGCTGCACCCGCAATGGCGGATCTTGCCCTGCTTCACCAGGTCGTCCATGGCCCGCAGCGTCTGGTCGATCGGTGTGACGGGATCGGGGAAGTGGCACAGGTAGAGATCGATGTAGTCGGTATGCAGGCGCGCCAGGCTCCGATCGACGCACTGCATGATCGCGTCACGTGACAACCCGCCCGAGGGCAGCGGCCCGCCGTCGGCGCCGGCGCCTACTTTCGTCGTCAGAATGAACCGGTCGCGGCGGTCGCGCAGGAACTTTCCGACCACCTGCTCGGAATATCCTTCGCGGTAGATGTTGGCGCAGTCGAGAATGTTGCAGCCAAGCGTCTCGGCCTCCTGCATCGCGGCCACGCAGGTGGCGTCGTCCGCGCCGGAACGAAACGCCGTCCCGATAATGATCCGGGATATGCGGATGCCGGTTCGGCCAAGTTCGGCGTAATCCATGGGCGGACATGATACTGGAGATGGAGTGGTGGAGTGGTGGAGTGATGGAGGTTCAAAGAGCAGGAAAGCAGGAAAGCGAAAGATCAGGATAGTGGAAGATCAGGAAATTGGTCCGACTCCTTTTTTCTGTTCTCTTGCTTTCCTGCTCTCTCGGTCTTTCGTCACCCAATAGGCCAATCCCTATCTAATTTGCTAGAATGCGACTTCAAGCAAGTCCCCCGAGGTGCAGGAGCGACCCCATGACCCAATCAGCGACCGATCGCAAGGCGGTCGGCACCACGTGCGATGTGCTCAACCAGTACGAGGCGAAGTTCGCCGACTCCCGCGCACTGTACGAACGCGCGCGGGCAGTCATCGCCGGCGGTGTCACCCATGACAAGCGCCATCATCGGCCGTTTCCCGTCTACGCGGCGCGGGCCACCGGTTGCCGCAAATGGGATGTCCAGGGCCGCGAGTTGATCGACTACTGGACCGGCCACGGATCGCTGCTGCTGGGTCACAGCCACCCTGCGATCGTCGAGGCGGTTCAGAAGCAGGTCGCTCTCGGCACCCATCTTGGCGCCTGCCACGAGTTGGAAGTCGAGTGGGCCGAGCGCGTCGTCCGTATGGTCCCCTCCGCCGAACGCGTTCGGTTTACCAGTTCAGGAACCGAAGCAACGCTGCTGGCCATCCGCCTGGCGCGGGCGTTCAGCGGCAAGCAGGTAATCGTCAGGTTCGCCGGGCATTTTCACGGCTGGCACGACCACGCGATCCCCGGTTGGCGACCGCCCTACGGTGACTCGCCCGGCGACGGCATTCTGTCCGATGTGACCGAGAACATGCGCGTCTGCCCGCCGAATGACGCGGATGCCGTGGATGCCGCACTCGCGAAGGGCGACGTGGCCGCCGTGATCATCGAACCCACGGGTGCCTCGTTCTGCGCAGTCCCGACCGGGGGGGGCTTCCTGAAAGAGCTTCGGCAGATCACGCAGCGCCACGGCGTGCTGCTTCATTTCGACGAGGTGATCACCGGTTTCCGCGTCGCGCCCGGCGGCGCCCAGGAGTATTACGGCGTGACGCCGGACATCACCACTTTGGCCAAGATCCTTGCGGGCGGCCTGCCCGGCGGCGCCGTGACGGGCCGCGCCGACGTGATCGACCGCCTGGAATTTCGCGGAGACGCCACCTGGGATCGATACCGGAAGGTTCCTCACCCGGGCACGTTCAACGCCAACCCCCTGTCGGCCGCCGCGGGCATTACTTGCCTCGACATCGTGGCCGACGGGAAGCCCTGCGACGAGGCGAACGCCATGGGGCGGCTCGCTCGCGACGGGATGTCACAGGTCGTCGCCCGTCACGGTATTGACTGGCAGGTCGGCGGGGATTTCAGTGGCGTCAAGATTACCATCGGGAAGAACGCCGGCAGCGCCGGCGACGTCACGCCGGTCGAGTTGCTTCAGTCGGCCATGCTGCTCAACGGCGTCGACCTGATGTGCGACCAGATGTTCATGAGCTGCATGCATCGCGAAGACGACATCCGGCAGACGGTCGAAGCCTTCGACCGCTCGATCGCAATGATGAAGAACAGCGGACTGGTCTGAATCAACTGAGAAATCGCGGATCTGTCGACGGATCCACGGTGACGCCGGCGATCTTCACCGTCGGCGGCAGCAGGCCGGCCGCCACCAGGCTGTCGACACTCAGCAACCCGTCGATCGTCAGGCGCACGATCCGGCTGTCGGCACCACCGACCACGATATCGTTGCCGTTGTTGAATAGCGTATCGATCGGATCCAGACTCGCGCCGATGACGCTCGTGGTGACGGCCCCAGTGACACGGATGTTCTTGAAGCCGCCGGCGCCGAAGGTGTCGGCATCGCCGCCGACGCCGCCCACCGCCACGTCGCCGCCGAAGAAGGCGCCGGCGAGCAGCGTGGCACCGGTCATGGCGCCGAGCACGGTCACGTTCCCCCAGGCTGCGGCGGCCATCTGACCCAGGTAGTCTCCCCTGATGATCGCCGAGCGCATGGCGCCGGCAAACGTCGCGATGACCCCGGCCTGCACGCTGCCGAATGTCAGCGGCCCCGTACCGCCCCTCTTGACGAGCCACTTGCCGCCGGTGACATCCTTGTTGATCTTCACCTTGCCTAGTGTCACGGCGTCCACGGGCGCGGCGGCGTCGCTGGCGAGATTCACATCGGCACCCATGTCGGCCTCGATACCGTCTTTGCTGCGCCCGACGATGTTCAGCGAACCGAGCACATCCGCCGCGATGCTGCCGGCCGCGTAGCGCAACGCGGTCAGCTTCGCGATGCCTCCGGCCACCGAAATCGCGGCGCTGGCGACGTTACCCAGGACGATCGAGCTGACGTCGCTGGCCACGGTCATCGTCAGGTTGTCAATCTCGCCGCGTATTCCGACCTTGTTCACATCGCCGGTGATGTCGAATAGAAGATCGCTCGCACCGCACGCGACACGAATCGTCTTGACTGTGTCTTCCGGGGCGCCGACGCCACTGAGAATCAGGTCCGCCTCGAAGTCGCCGGCCACCTCGCCGTCACCGGTGATGTTCAACTGCCCGAGCCACGGCGTGATGATCTGGTTGGCGACGGCGTCCGCGTCGATCCACTCGATGGCCTTCAGCGACGCGATGGGCGTCAGCGAGTTCACGATCAGTTCCGCAACCCGGCCCAGGGTGAGGATGAGCTTGTCGCCGGGGCTGGCCGGTCCCCCGAAAGTTAACGTGTGTGGGTCGGCCACGTCGCCGAAGCGCATCGACTTCGCACCGCCGGAGGTCACGTCGCCGAGCACGAGGAAATCCTTGGCGTCGAACGAGTTGATCGGACCTGGCTCGTCGGCTGCGAGGGCAGTCGGGAACCAAGGCGGATTTGTTGACCGAGGAACGGCCCTCGCTTCGGGCTCTGCCCGCGATCCGGTTCGAGGCCTGCCGGGTG